>CAIYPU010000142.1 GCA_903928225.1 uncultured Chlorobiaceae bacterium | reverse complement strand
CCCAGTTCCCAGCACCCAGTCCTCAGTCCTCAGTCCTCAGTCCTCAGTCCTCAGTCCTCAGTCCTCAGTCCTCAGTCCTCAGTCCTCAGTCCTCAGTCCTCAGTCCTGAGTTCCCCACTTTCCAGCTCCCACTACCCATTACCCACTCCTCACTCATCCGTCATGCCTTCGAGCCTGTCCTCGAGGTCGGCGTAGATCTCCTGGAGCTGTGCGATGATATCCTGGTCGGCTTTCCACATGCCGCGGCCATGGGCTTCGAGCATGCGCCCCACGATATTCTTGATCGCCTGCGGGTTCACTGTCGCAAGCCGCTCCCTCATATCGGGATCGAGCGCGTAGGTTTCAGCGGTTTTCTTGTAGACCCAGTCGTCAACGCTCTTGGTCACCGCATCCCAGCCAAGCATGTAGGTAACGCGGTTGCTGATTTCCGCAGCGCCGCTGTGGCCATGCTTGAGCATGCCCTCGAACCATTTCGGATTGAGGAGCTTGGCGCGATATTCGACACGCAGGGATTTTTCGGCGTCATCCACCTTGATGTCCGACGTGAACGATTCCACATAGTTCAGCTTGACGTCGCTTACCCTCGTGTTGCGACGGCGTGCGGCCAGCTGCAGGGAACCCGAAGACGAGAAATAGTGGTCGATGTCCGAAATACCGAACTCTGTAGAGTCTACCTGGTGCACAACACGATCGACAGAGCCGAGGAGGCTCTTGAGGATATCGGTCTCCTTCTCGCCTTTCCTGTTGCCTCCGTAGGCGTTGCTGTTGCGACGGATGAAGAGATCGTCGAGGTCTCCCTCGTTTTCCCAGGCAGAATCCTCGATCATGTCATCGACATAGGTGCCGTATGCTCCGGGAGGCTGGGTGAACTGGCGCGAAGTGGCGCTCTCGAAAGAGACGCCGGTGGCAAGCGCTTCGTTCACATGCTTCCTGATGTAGTTCATATCCTCCGGTTCGTCGGCTTTGGCCGCATCCTTGACCAGGCGGTCAAGCTGGTCCATCAGCACGCCGAACGCGTCGCGGAAAATCGGGCTCAGCTGCAGGAGCACGTCGATACGCGGCCTCTTGAGCTTGTCGAGCGGCACGAGCCTGTAATGGCTGATCTTGCCGGATCCGTCGTACGCAGGCTCGCCGCCGGCAAGCCTGATGGCCACGGCGACAGCCTCACCCTTGGTCTTGATGGTATCGAGGCCCCAGAGCACCTGAGCGATGGTTTCAGGATAGTGTCCATCATTCTCGTCGAGGTGTTTCTTGATGATGCTGTCCGCGATGAGTATCCCCCGCTTGAAAGCAAGCTCGGACGGAATCCTCCACGGGTCGATGGAGTGGATGTTGCGGCCAGAAGGCAATACGTGCACGCCATCGCGCACGAGGTCCCCGCCAGGTCCGGAAGGGATGTAACCACCTCCGAGCACCTTTACGAGAGCTTCCATCTCGTTGTTGTTGTCACGCAGCGCATAGAGCAGCTGCGCACCTTCCTGCGTCAGCTTGTCGATGAGCGGCATGGCGTCGGGCGGGATCTGTGTGCCGCCGGTGATCGAAGCGAAGACACCTGCGGCGTTCTTGCGGTCGAAAAATACCTGTTCGACAAAATCCCTGCAGGCGTGTTCGACCCACTCGCGGAAACGGATAGCGTCTTCGTCACCTTTCCTCGAAGTAGCGAGCAGTTCCTCGTAACTCCTGTAATGGCCATTCTTTCCCGAGCAGCTCATGAGGACGCCCGGAAGGGTCACGCCCTCTTCACCCCTGTTCTTCAGCGTTTCGGTAACCGTGATGATCTGCGATTCGAGCGGGCTCGCTTCGCCGAATACGTGAAGCGAATTGGAAATGAGCCTGTTCTCGAGTTCGGCCACATAGCTGTAAAGACGACTGACATATTCGCCAAACGACTCGCCTTCGCGTTTCGGACAGTCATCGGTAAGGTTGAGCACTTCGGCCTTGTCCATGATGGCTTCCTCGACGCCCGAGCTTTCGGATTGCAGTTCCGGTGATACGGAGAGGAACCTCTCGCGGAAATCTACCAGCAGGTCCTTCAGGGCAGGCAGTTCCTTGTAGAGGCCGGCTCGGGAGAGGGGAGGCACTACGTGCGATACCATGGTGGCGAGGCCGCGGCGTTTCGCGATGGACGATTCGCTCGGGTTGTTCACCGGATAGATATAGAAATGCGGGGTTTCACCCAGCAGGGCATCCGGCCAGCAATCGCCGGTGAGACCGGTAGGAAGGCCCGGCATCCATTCTACGGACCCGTGCATGCCGACATGAATGAGGGCATGGGCGTTGTACTCGCGACTGATCCAGCGGTAGAACGCGATATACTGGTGGTGAGGTGTGTTCGTCTTGTCGAAGAGCAGGCGCATCGGGTCGCCCTGGACACCCATGCGCGGCTGGACGCCGATAAAGATGTTGCCGAACTTCACGCCGCCGATAAAGACCTCGTCCTCCCCCATCGGCACGATTTCGCCGGGGAATTTCTGCCACCGGTCCTCGATCCGTTCGCGCTCCTTCGAAGAGGTGAGCTCCTTGAACTTTTCGTAGCTGACCGTTGGCGCTTCACGCCGGTTGAGCTGGATCTGGTGGTCCGTCGCCCGGTCGAGCGCGGCGAAGAGATCGTCAGCGGAGTTGGGAAGCTGGCCGACATTGTAGCCTTCCTTTTTCAGGCGCTGCAGGATCGCAAAGAGGGTTTTCGGAACGTCGAGCAGCGCAGCGCTCGCTTTCTTGCCGAGACCGGGCGGATAGTCATAGACGACAAAAGCCAGCTTCTTGTCGCGGTTCGGCGCCGAGCGAAGGCGCAGGTACTGTTTGATGACGCCGGCAAGCCTTTCGAGGCGTTCGTGCACCGTCTCCACCCTGCCATCCTTCAATGCGCCGAGAATGATCGGAGAGGTCGCTCCGTCCATTTCGGGAATCGAATAGGTAAAGGTGATCTGCATCGGTGATACGCCGACCTCCTGCCAGGAATCGAACTCCTGGGTAAGCAGCGGCTGGGCGATGATGTATGGCGCGTCGAGCTTCGCCATGATCTCCTCGCGCGCTTCCGAAGCTGTTCCCGGTTTCGTTGAACCCGCAGGGCCTCCCACAAGGCCGAAACCCATCATGTTGACGAGCATGTCGAGCTTTTCCTTCAGCAGCCAGTCCCTGACAAGCACGTGCCCTTCGACGCCCATAACAAAAGAGGGGAACATCTGGATACCATGTTTTTCAAGCACCCTGATGGTGTTGTCGATATAGGTTTTTTCCTGGATCAGGTGCTTGCGGAAAAAGAGGAGGCCGATCTTCTGTCCCTTGTCGAGGTTGACTCCCCTCTTTTTCATCCACTGCTTGTAGCTTTTCACATCCTTGAAATAATCCGGAGCATCGGGATGGTATAGCCCCATGTTGGGCACATCGACGATCGGGCCGACCTTGAGCGGTTCATTATAGTATTCACGCAGGATCAGGCGGAACATGTTGGCGATGTTGTCCGCAGTCGGCTGCATCCAGTAGGAGTATACCGTCAGCCAGTTCTTGAAATCCTTCGCCTTGTTGGGCACCAGAGGAAGGATGGTGCGCATGATCTTCATGAGCTTCATGTAACCGTAAAGCGCATCTTCGTCGCGGCCCTTGACGAGCATTTTCGCCACCTTCTTCACCATGTCGGGCATGCCGGCCTTTCCGTCGCCGGCCACATAGCTGCCTACCTTGGTAAGTGCCATGGCTTCAGGCATGGATTCGAAAATAAAAATGGTCTTGTCGTCATGACCTTTTTCGAGTTGCTCCTTGAACCAGTCGACCTGATCCTTGAACTGGATCATGCTCATGAATACGCAGTCGGCTTCCTGAATTGCCTGGGCGGCTTCGGGGGTCTGCCGTTCAAGATCAATATCGCTTAACTGGGTAAGCTGGGCTTCGTTTTCGAGAAGGTTTTTGATTTTTTTCCAGAGACCCGCGTTGTACTGCTCGAGGCCTACGATAGCGGCGATTTTACGGCGTGTGGACATGATGTGGTAATGAAGTGAGCATTAAAAATACCGAACTCCTTTTGTTTCCAGTACTTCTAATGTATAAAAGAGGAAGTAATATTCCGAAGCGGCCTTCCAGGTATTTATTATTATTACCTGAAAAGCCGCCTGGAAAATCGGATCAGAAACTCAAAGCGGCATCGACGATCTGGTCGGCTTTCGCGTTCGGAAGGTAGAAATAGCGGCCCCCGAGGTTCTGGGCAAGCTTGGGAGCTTCGCCCCTCGAAAGGTAGTTCATCTGCGTATCGATGACGATAGCCGCAACGCCGTCAGCCTGGATGGAGCGTGAAAGCGCCTCCACTTCCTGTTCGAGCTGTTCCTTCGGAGCTTTTTCCGCGTTGGGATCGAAAGCGGCCTGGAGACCGATGTTTCCTCGCCCGTCGGTGATCATCACGAACATGATCTGCGTAATCCCCTTGGTGCGGGCCTGCTTTGCCGTCTCCCACCCGAGGTAAAGCGCCGAAGCGAGCGGCGTTCCGCCGCCGGTCGGAAGCACGTCGAGCTCCCGTTTCGCCCGGTCCACGCTCTGCGATGGAGGCAGCAGCACCTGCGCCTGCTTTCCGCGGAACGAGATCAGGGCGACCTGGTCTCGGTGCACATAGGCATTCTGCAGCAGGCTGGCGACAGCGCCTTTGGCCTGCCTCATGCGGTTGAGCGCCATGGAACCCGACGCGTCCACCATGAAGATGAAGAGCGTGCCGGACTTGTCGCGGAACCGTTTGATCTTGACGTCATCCTTCGAGATGATGAGCGCGTTCTTTTTCTT
>CAIYPU010000141.1 GCA_903928225.1 uncultured Chlorobiaceae bacterium | reverse complement strand
GATCTGACGGTATTATCCTGGCTGAGGCAAAGTCCGGAATCCATACCGGCATCAAAAGGTAAATAAACAGGACTGTCAAGATGAGTCGCAACTCCTCGAAAACGCTGGAATACGGCGTGAACGATGTTCCGCCGCTGTCCCAGCTTGTGATCTTTTCACTGCAGCATGTCATGCTCATGTTTTCGACGATAGGGATGACCGTCATTTTTGCCGACCAGGTCAAAGGAGACACCGAATTCACCACAAACATGGTGATGCTTTCCATGATCGCTGCAGGTTTCGGCTCTATCATTCAATCGGCAGGCCTGCCGTTCATCGGTTCCGGCTACCTCTGCCCGAGCCTCTGCGGGCCATCCTATCTCAGCTTGTCGGTGATGGCCGCCTGGACCGGAGGAATGCCTCTGGTAAGAGGAATGATTTTTCTTGCCGGTATCCTGGAAATCGCCCTGGCCCCGATGCTGCAAAAGCTGCGCAACATCTTTCCCCCCTATATCGTCGGACTTGTCGTGTCCATGGTTGGCGTCAGTATCATCAAAATGGCCGTTATCTCTTTTTTCGGGCTCGACCTGAAAGACGACTCCGTACGTGGAGAAGATATTGCGGTCGGCATCGTGACGCTCATGGTGACCGTACTCTGCAATACCTGGGGAAAAGGCCTCATAAAGATATGCTGCCTGCTGATAGGCGTCATTTCAGGACTTGCCTTATCGTTCCTCATCCTTCCGGAATATCTGCAAAGTCTTTCCGCAATAGGGAAATACCCGTTTTTCGCCTTGCCATCCCCCGACCGGGAGTTCATGAAAATCAGTTTCCGCCTGGACATGCTGTTGCCGTTCATCATCGTCTCGATCAGCGGAATGCTGAAAACATTCGGCAACCTGCTTGCCGCACAGAAAGCATCTGAACCGAAACTGCGGGATGTCAACTACACGCCGATCTTCAAGGGGATCGTTGCCGATGGCTTGAGCACGGCCTTTTCAGGTCTTATCGGCGGTATGGCGATCGATACCTCTTCCAGCAATGTCGGCCTTGCCGGAAGTACGAAGGTCCTCAGCCGATGGATCGGTGTCGGAGCCGGGATCATTTTTGTTCTGATATCGATCTGTCCCAAAATCAGCGCCGCGATGGCACTTATCCCAAAACCGATTCTCGGGTCCTCGCTGATTTTTGCAGGAAGCTACATGATCTGTGCCGGATTCGAAAAAATGTTCAGCGAACCCTGGCATACACGCAAAACATTCGTTGCCGGCATATCGCTGTTTTTCGGACTCAGCACGGCATTTCTCCAGAGCCTCTATGCAAGATCGCCGATTCTTGTCCAGACCATTTTCACCGATCCTTTACCGACAACGACGATCCTTGCCGTGGTGCTGAATATCCTTTTCAACATCGATCAGAAATTATTGGCCCTGCGGAAAAAGGCCCGGCTGAATTAAAATCAAACGGCATAAAAAATTGGAAAGAGCTTTCCCCGCAAGTTCTGATCATCTTTTTTTTACTTACATTGACAGTAAATACGAAGGTGCATCCGTTTCATAACAGGCATTAGCGGTTCTGAATTATTCCTGAAACCACGAAAGCGTCATGACAGAAAATCGGACTTGCTTCAAGAATGCAAAGCATCTTTCGTTCCTCTACTGTTGCCTCTTCTTCCTGACGGTATCCTTATGTTCCGGCTGCAGTGATCGCACGGCTCCTCTCGATCTCTCCATGTACCAGTACCGTGATACCAGGAACCTTGTGACATTCGTATACAACGCGGCTGAGATCGTCAGGCGCGACGGCATGAAAAGCATTCCCTATTTCCGTTCCAATTACAACCGTTACCGTACTCCGGATTTCTATCTCTACATTTACGACATCGACGGCAGAAACCTTTACCATGCAGGTATGCCATGGCTCGAGGGAAAGGACCTCTACAACCTGACCGATATCAGCGGAAAACAGGTTATCCAGTTTATCCTGAAAGCGACCTCGGACCCTGAAAACCCTCATGGCTGGGTTCACTATTTCTGGTGGGAGCCTGGAAAATTCTACCCCGTGCCAAAATCCTCCTGTAATTTCCTTGTTAAAACTCCTGAAGGACGATCGCTCCTTGTCGGCGGCGGCATGGATTACCCGCATGAGGAAAAAGAGTTTATCAGGATTGCCGTAAACGGGGCCGTATCGCTTGTGGAAAAGAACGGAGAAACATCGATTGCAGAGATCGCCGATCCGAAATCTCCCTTCAATTATCGTGATGTCAGGCTTTTCGCCTTCTATCCGGACGGTACCATGCTTATCTCGCCGATCCTGAACAACAGCTCGGTGCAGATTAAAATCCTGGAATGTACCGATGAAACCGGCAATCGGCCTTTCGCAGACGCGGTCAGGAAGCTTGCGAACCAGGACCGGGTCTGGGTGGTTTTCATGGCAAAAAATCGATACCAGCGGGAACTTGTCAAAAAATGTCTTTACCTGCGCAAAACCAGCCTTTCCGGGAAAGAGCTTTACATCGGTGCGATAACCGACCTTCCACAGCCACCATAGTTTCCTGGGACCCATGAAAGAAAGCGTATCAAAATCCGTTGAATACGGTGTCAATGACGTGCCTCCCCCCGCGCAGCTGCTGGTCCTTTCCATCCAGCATCTGATGCTGATGTTCGTGTCCATCGGGCTGACCATCCTTTTTGCAGGCCAGATCAACGGAACCATCGAGTTCACCTCCACGCTGGTAACCCTTTCACTCATTGCTGCCGGCATCGGTTCGATCGTCCAGTCTGTCGGGCTTCCCTTTATCGGTTCCGGTTACCTCTGCCCCAGCCTGTGCGGTCCGACATACCTCAGTCTCTCGCTGGCAGCAGCCTGGAGCGGAGGCATGCCCCTCGTCCGGGGGATGGTGTTCTTTGCAGGGCTTGTCGAAATGGCATTCGCTCCACTTGTCGATAAACTGAAGAAAATATTTCCCCCGTTTATCGTAGGGCTTGTTGTGACGATGGTCGGTATCAGCGTCATCAGGATGTCGGTCATATCGCTTTTCGGGCTCGATTTCAAGGAAGACGCCATCAGGAACGACGACATCATCATCGGCATGGTATCGCTTCTGACGATGGTGCTCTGCAATATCTGGGGGAAAGGGTTCATAAAGATCTACTGCCTTCTCATCGGCATGATTGCAGGCTGGTGCTTCGCCCTGGCACTTATCCCGGAATACAAACAGAACCTCGATATCCTGAAACACTATCCTATGCTGGCGTTTCCGGTCATAGGGCCGGAATTCCGGCACATCAGCCTCAGGATGGACCTTCTTCTTCCTTTCACGGTCGTTGCCATCAGCAGTTCCCTGAAGTCTTTCGGCAACCTGCTTGCCGCCCAGAAATCATCGGAACCGGAACTCAGGGAGGTGAAATTCGCACCGATCCGGAAAGGAATCCTCGCTGACGGTTTTTCTACCGCCATAGCGGGCCTGCTCGGAGGCATGGCGGTCGATACCTCTTCAAGTAATGTAGGACTTGCGGGCAGCACGAAGGTCCTCAGCCGCTGGATCAGTGTCGGCGCAGGTATCCTCTGCATCCTGATCGCTTTCTGCCCCAAAATAACCGTTGCGGCATCCCTCATTCCCAAACCGGTCCTGGGTGCATCGACCATTTTTGCAGGTTGCTTCATGATCTGCACCGGTCTTGCGGAAATGTTCGCTGAGGAATGGAACCCGAGGAAAACCTTCACGGCCGGAATTTCCCTCTTCTTCGGGCTCAGCACCGCATTCCTTCCCAGCCTTTACGCACGGACCCCGGCCATCATCCAGCTTGTTTTCACCGATCCGCTCCCGACGACCACCATTCTGGCCATAGGCCTCAACATCATCATCAACCTCGACGAAACCGTCTCCGGACTGAAAAAACATTTCCGGCCCGGGAAAGGATAACCGGTACGAGGCATTGGTCAAGTGCCAAGGATTCAGGGGGGATTGGGTAATGGGGAGTGGGGACTGAGTGCTGAGGACTGAGGACTGAGTGGAGCCCCGGTTTTGCCGGGGCTCTTTTCTTACAGACTCAAAACTTCACGTCCTGATTTCCCATTACCCATTACCCGTTTTCCAGATTTAACATACCCTTCACGAAGTTGTTGCAAGGCCTCAACACAACTATCGAGGCGCTGTCTTATCATGTGTGGAATTTATCCCCGTATTGTGTTTCCATCATTCCACACATTATAATGACAGGAGCGACAACATGCCAGCAGCAATACTTCCGAAGCTTGTCAATGCCTCGATCGACGGCAACGGCAATGTGATCACCCTTTATTTCGACCAGCAGCTCGATACGCTGAACGTCCCGTCCGCAACGCAGTTTTCTGTGATGAACGGCAATGTGGCTGACGTTGTCCGCTTGACGGTTGTGAACAATCAGGTTGTCCTGACGCTCGACAAAGCGCTCGACACCTCCCTCGCGGTCACGGTTTCCTACAACGATCTTTCTGCCGGTGATGATGTTTCCACGCTGCAGGCCAAAGGCGGCAGCGATGTGGCCTCGTTCAGCGGATTCGAGGTCACCAGCGCACTCTCCGTCGCCGAAGGCGGCGTGGGTACCATGGCTTTCGCATCGACGCTCGAACTCGACCATGGAGCTGAAATTTCAGCGTTCGATCCATCGAGCAATCGCCTGTTTGTGACTTCCGGCGATGGTCTGCAGATTGTCGAAGTGTATGCCAATCTTTCGATGACGCAGATCGCTACTGTTTCTCTTTGGACCGACAACATAACGAGCGTTGCGGTGAAGAACGGCGTCGTGGCCGTGGCGGTCGCTGCCGACGACAATGCCCAGAACGGCAGGGTCTATTTCCTCAATGCTTCTGACGGTAGTGAAATTACCTATGTGACGGTCGGCGCACTGCCCGACATGCTCACCTTCACACCTGACGGTACGAAGGTGCTCGTGGCCAACGAAGGCGAAATGGGAGGCAGCAGTAATGCCGAGGGTTCGGTCAGCATCATCGATCTTGCAACCTATTCGGTGACGAACGCAACATTCACGGGCTTCAACGGCCAGGCCGACGCGCTCAGGGCAGAAGGGGTGCGACTGTTCGCAGGTCAGACCGGATTCGATTCTGTAACCGTTGCGCAGGACCTCGAACCGGAATACATCAGCGTTTCGCCGGACGGCTTGACAGCGTTCGTGACGCTGCAGGAGAACAATGCGATCGCCATCCTCGATATCGCTTCCGGCACCTTCACCGACATCGTGCCGCTCGGTCTGAAGAGCTTCGAAGCGCTCCCGTTCGACGGCAGCGACAAGGACGGCATCAATCTCCAGGCCGGCCGGCCGGTTTACGGACAGTACATGCCCGACGCCATAGCGTCCTACACGGCGGCGGACGGCAACACCTACTATGTGATTGCCAACGAGGGCGACGACCGGGATGATTTCATCGCTTCCGATGAAACGAAGAGGGTCGTTGACCTTGTGCTCGATCCGACGGAATTTCCCGATGCGACCTTATTGAAGCGCAACAACGAAATCGGCCGCCTTACCGTCTCGCAGGCACCGGGCAACAACGGCAATACGGACAGTGACGGCGATGTCGACCAGCTGCTCTCCTATGGAGCACGTTCCTTCAGCATCGTGGACGAGAATGGCGTGGTCGTGTTCGACAGCGGTTCGCAGATTGACCAGTTCATGGCGGCCGGCGGAGTGTTTACCGGTGCAGCCGGCGAGGGTCTTTATGACGACAGCCGTTCGGACAACAAGGGCGCCGAACCGGAAGGCGTCACGATCGCGCAGGTCGGCGGCAGGACACTTGCCTTCGTCGCCCTCGAACGGGGCGGCGGCGGGGTGATGCTTTACGATGTCACGGATCCCTCGTCGGTCGAATTCGTGCAGTATCTGCGACATGCAGGCGACGAATCTCCGGAAGGACTTACTTTCGTCAGCGCATCGGACAGCCCGAGCGGCCAGGGCCTGCTCTTTGTAAGCAACGAAGTGTCGGGGACGGTCTCCATTTTCCGCACGAACGAGGCTCCGGTCGTTGAGGAAGGGATCGCGGACATGTCGGCTGCGGTCGGATCGAAGTTCGACGAGATCCTGCTCGCCAATACCTTCAGCGACATCGATGCGGGCGACAGCATGACCTATACGGCAACGCTCGCCGACGGATCAGCATTGCCGGAATGGCTGCAGTTCGAGGCTTCGCACCATGATCTGGAGGATATGAAATCGTATTTTTCCAGCAATGGATGGCCATCTACCGATTCAGCATCGGCCGCGACCGCCATGTCTACCGGCGTGAAGACCGTCGACGGCAATATCGCGTGGGATGCCAGCGACAAGTCCGGAGGAGAGCTTACGACGATAGCTGAAACCCTGAGGGCGGAAGAAGGCTTCGCGATAGGCGTCGCGAGCACCGTGCCCTTCTCGCACGCTACGCCTGCCGGATTTGTCAGCCACGACGTGAACCGCAACAATTACTGGGATATCGCGCACGAGATCCTGTTCGAGGTGCAGCCTGACGTGGTGATCGGCGGTGGTATGGAGAACAGCAACTTCGCCAAGGCTACGAAAGTCGACGTGAACAAAAATGGCTACAACGACGACTATGATGCTTTCGTGAACGATACGGATGGTACCGATTATGTGTTCGTACAGCGCCAGACCGGTGTTGACGGCGGAGATACGCTTGCCGCCACTGCCGCCGGGGTGGACCTTGCTGCCGGCGAAAAGCTTTTCGGGCTTTACGGAACGTCAGGAGGCAATTTCGAGTACTACGAGGTGGCAGACAATCCCGGAACGCCGACCATTACACGCAGTACGGGAGACACGACACCAGGGGTCGACGAGGACCCGACGCTCACCGAGGTGACTAATGCGACGCTTTCGGTGCTGAACCAGGATCCCGACGGCTTTTTCGTGATGATCGAGCAGGGCGACATCGACTGGAGCAACCATGCGAACGATTACGAGAACATGGTGGGCGGGGTCTATGACCTGGAGCAGGCAGTGAAGGCGGCCGAGCAGTATGTGGAAACAGGATCGAACGGCATCAGCTGGGAGAACACCCTCATCATCGTGACCAGCGACCACTCGAACAGCTACCTGCGTGCGCAGGAGGAGCTCGGCATCGGCGACCTTCCGGCACAAAGCGGCAATACCTACCCTGATGGCGAGGTCACCTACGGTTCCGGCGGCCACACGAACGAGCTGGTCAGCGTCTATGCCCGCGGAGCAGGTTCGGAACTGTTCGATGAGTATGCAGGCGACATCTATGCCGGGACCGGGATCATCGACAACACACAGATCTACGACGTGATGCTTCGGGCGGCGCAGGAAGCCGGGGCTGACCATGTGATCCTCTTCATCGGCGACGGCATGAACATCGAGCACGAAATCGCCGGCAGCCGCTACCTCTACGGAGAGGATTACGGCCTTTCCTGGCAGCAGTGGAGCGAGCTCGAAGACGGATGGTCGGGTTTTGTGTCCACCTGGGATATCACCGCCTACAACAAATATGCAGCAGCAAACGGTGAAGATACATGGGGAATCGGTAATGATTACAAGCCACTTTTCAATTACGATTCGCTCATCGGTTACGATCCGTCGAAGGGCGGAGAAACCCCCTACCCGGTGGAAATGAGCTTCAGCGGCACCCCGGAGAACGATGAAGCGGGGGTCTACGAAATCAGGGTGACGGCGACCGACGAAGCTGGTGCGTCCACGAGCGATACCTTCATGCTCACCGTGACGGACAAGGAGTACGCAGAGACCAAAGCCAACGATACGCTGAACGGCGATTCCGGCAACAACGTCATCTACGGCGATTCCGGCAACGATCGCATGAACGGCAACGATGGCAACGACATCCTCAACGGCGGCGAAGGGGACGACACCATGCGCGGCGGAAGGGGCGACGATACCTACTATGCGGACAGCGAGGGCGACGTTGTCGAGGAGGATTGGTTCCGGTTCCGTTCCTCGGGTAACGATACGGTGAAGTCTACTGTGAACTGGACACTTGGCACCGGATTTGAAAACCTGGAGCTTGCCGGTGATGGCGATATCGGTGGTACGGGCAATATCCTCAACAACATCCTGACTGGCAACGGCGGCGACAACCTGCTCGCTGGGCTTGGTGGCAACGATACCATTGACGGCAGCGAAGGCAGCGATACCATGCAGGGGGGTGCCGGAAACGACCTCTACCTGGTGGACGATGCCGGCGATGTTGTCATGGAAGCTTCGCGGGCCGGAACCGACACCGTGCGGTCTTACGTGGACTGGGTGCTCGGCAACAACATCGAGGACCTCGAGCTCGAAGGCAACGATGCTCTTGCCGGTACTGGCAACGGGCTCGGCAACCGCATCACCGGCAACAGCGGCGACAACCTGATTTACGGCCTCGGCGGCAACGATATCCTGCTTGGAGATCTCGGCAACGACAGCCTCTATGGCGGTGACGGCAGTGATGACCTGCTTGGGGGCCTGGGTGCCGATATCCTTGTCGGGGGAAGCGGCCAGGATATTTTCAGGTATGCCGCAAGCGATCAGTCCGGTATCACGGATGACACGATGGATATCATCCTCGACTTCGTATCGCGGCAGGACAGGCTGGACCTGTCGGGCATCGATGCGAATACGGCGAGGAGCGGAGACCAGGCGTTCAGCCGCATCATCCTCGGCAGTTCAAGTACGTTCACCTCTGCAGGCCAGCTTCGGTTCGACAGCACCGAAGGCATCCTGTACGGCAATACCGACAATGATGCACAGGCTGAGTTCGCCGTCCATCTGCAGGGGGTTTCGACGCTCCGTGCAACGGATATCGTTTTTTAGGACTGGGCGATGAGCAATGAGCGATGAGCAATGAGCGATGAGCGATGAGCAATGAGCGATGAGCAATGAGCGATGAGCAATGAGCGATGAGTGATGAGTGGGGCCCCGGTTTTGCCGGGGCTCTTTTTTTACCTTAATACCTGACACCCCAGATCCAACTTTCCACATCTTTCCCCAGTCCCCGTCCTCAGTCCCCAGTCCTTTTTTAGTGCTGAGTGCTGAGGTCTCAGGACTAAGCTTTTTTTCTTACCCACTCTCCACATCCCACTCCTCAGTCCTCAGCACTTCCCTATATGCCGCCCCTACGGGGCTTGACACATCCCACATCCCACTTCCCAGTACCCACTACCCAATTTCCATCTTCAGGAACCTTCCGGTATGGGAATGTTCCATGCGGGCGATCTCCTCGGGGGTGCCTTCGGCGATGATGGCACCGCCGCCGCTTCCTCCTTCGGGCCCGAGATCGATGATCCAGTCGCTGT
>CAIYPU010000140.1 GCA_903928225.1 uncultured Chlorobiaceae bacterium | reverse complement strand
TTCCACTGTGCATTTCGACTGCAACATCGCCATGCGATTGTGAGACTCGTTGGCGCTATGCACCCGCCAGACGGAAAGAGCTTTTTCGGTGTAACCATAGACGGGAAATCCGGCAAGAGCGATCCTGAGATACATATCCCAGTCATCGTGCGGACGGGTTTTGTCGTCAAAACCTCCGACGACCCTGAACACTTCGCGATGCACCACAGGCGAAGAGGAGTAAATGAAGTTTTCATCGGCCAACCCCTGCAGCAAATCTTTACAAGGGATTTTCGAATAATACTTATCAGAAACCCTATCCGTTTTTTTTGCGATTTTTTGCCCCCTGGCATCGATTACAACCACGGGCGAAACCACCATGCACGGCGCGCCGTTCACGCCGATCAAGCCGACCTGTTCGGCCAGTTTGTCCGGATACCAGAAATCATCCTGGTCCAGAAAAGCGATATAATCACCCTGACATTGGGCAATTGCGAAATTTCTGGTCGCGGCGACACCTTCATTTGGCTTCGTGAAAACCTTGATCCTCCTGTCGTCCGGTAACGCGTTCCTGAACTCCTCACTGCCTCCATCATTGACCAGCACCAGTTCGAGTACGGGCAACGTCTGGGTCAGCACAGACGATAACGCCTGCATGAAAAACTCCGGATCGGGATTGTAAACGGCAATCACAGCGGAAACCGCCCATGCAGAGCGTTCGATATTGGCATGTTCAGCTACCACGGAGCACCCCCGGCACACGCTTAAAATTCGAGCGGCGCATGATCATCGCATTAACCTTTTAAGTTGTGAAATCATTGAAAAAGGCATCAGCAATAAGGCGTAAACCGAAATCATCCGATGCCTCGCTGACAAAGATACTACTTTTATCCCCTTTATTTTCAGCAGCATCGGATGATCAGTGCATCGAGGACAACCAGAAAACATTGCTGGATTCATGCAGTTCGGCAGTCCGACAAACAGCCTGAATCCTGAAAACCTTCTTTTTGCAATATTCGATTATATTAAAGACCTGGTTATCATGAATCTCTGTTTTTCCATGAAGTTACTGCTAAGAATACTGCGCTATCTGGCTCCGTCGAAGGGAAAAATCGCCCTGGTTGTCCTGGTAAGCATGCTTACGTCGCTCTTCAGCGTCGTTTCGATCTATTCGATTCTTCCGCTGCTCAACGAGGTTTTCTCCTCATCACGGCCAGCTCAGACTGTCGAGCAACCGATCGCCGCGCCCTCTCTTCCGAATCTGAAACCGCGACAGGCGACACAGTCCATCTACGACAAACCAAAGCTCGCTGTACCGGCGGAAACAACCGCTCAAGGCAAAGCCCTGAGCCAGGCCGAACGCATGAAAGCCTGGGCGCTGGAACGGTTCCAGGCGATATTCAGCGCGCCGACCAGGGAAGAGACGCTCCTGAAAATCTGCATCTTCCTCATCTCGGTGTTCGCTCTGAAAAACCTGTTCGTCTATCTGAACAAACAGATCATCTTCCGCATCCAGACAAAAACCGCCAAAAAGCTACGTGACGACGTATTCAGCAGCATCATCGAAATGCAGCTCGACTACTTCAACAAGAACAAGGTGGGCAATCTGATGAACTACGTCTATAACGATGT
>CAIYPU010000139.1 GCA_903928225.1 uncultured Chlorobiaceae bacterium | reverse complement strand
CCGCTCGGTGCGCTGATGCCGTCGAGCGAAAACGCCCGCATCGGAGGAATGGCGATGCCGGTCAGCCCTTTCCGGGCAGCGATGGCATTTATTTTTTCCACGATTTCCTCAAGCCAGCGTCTGGTCGGTTCGACACCGAGTGGTGCGGATGTTATCGCTGGCATTCCGAACCGCTCGCCAAGATAACCGGCAGCCGTAGCTCCGATTTCACGGTAAGGAGCGATATTGAGCCAGGCTGCGGGAAGTTTTTCAAGATCGGCTGTGCCTGCGCCCCATGGGGCGACGACATTGACGTTCACGCCGAGCACCTGGAGCATGCGCCTCAGGCTGGTCAGGTTCGCACGAAGGTGGAAACCGAGCGAGGTGAAGCCGAGAATGTTGACCGAAGGTACGGCAGTTTTCTCCTGTTCTTTCGCATAGCGTTTCACCAGTTCGGTGAAGAGGCCGTCGGCCGCTTCGTTTTCCGTGACCCGGAAAGGGTTGAGCGCATAGACCAGGAGTTTTTCTTCCGGCACTCCCGAGTGCATGGCAAGCTGACGGAGGTCTTCCTGGAGAAGCGCCGTACTGCAGCTCGGCGCGATGACCGTAAGCTCAGGGCTGTAATGGCGGTCAACCTGCTGCAGGGTGGCGGGAAGCCTCGAAACGCCCTGCGCGAGGTCACGCCCTCGCACCACGCTGATCGAAAGGCCCGGAAATTCCGGGGTGCGTTCGAGCATGGTGTAGGTTGCGGTGATATAGTCGTCTCCCTGGGGCGCATGGTAGACCGTGTGAACCCCTTTCATGCTGTTGGTGACCCGGCTGATACCATGCAGTGCGGTACCTTCGTAAAGCCAGAAAGCTAAGCGCATACCCTGTAATCCGTTAGTGTTGCAGTTCCTTCAATGTGCCTGTTCCGCGCCCGGCATGACGCCTTCGAGCCATACCGTTTCATCGAACGGAGGCAGTTTGCTCCGGCGGTTGAAGGGCGAAACGAAAAGATTGGCCAGGGTGAACACCCCGGACCAGCTGTGGATAGGCATGAGGGTGAACTCCATGCTCCACTTTACGATAAAACCGTGGCCGACGAAGGGGTTCGCGGTCATGAGCGAGGTGACGATCATGTCGGGACGTTCCCTTTTGATATCCTCGAGCTGGCGGTGAAAGTTGGGCTGTTCGACGACCTTCGTGCCTTCGAGCGCCATGAGTTCCCTTCCGAGCGCCTTCTTGTTGATATAGGCGCTGCTGCATTCGACCACGTCGGCGCCAGCGCTTTTGAGGAACCTAGCGAGCGGAAGCTCCATCATGGTATCGGCGGTGAAAAATACTTTTTTGCCGCGAAGCAGATCGGTCTGCGGTTTGATTTTTTCCCATGCGGCCTTTTCGCGGTCGGCCAGGTCGACCGTAATGCCGAACTCCCTGGCAAGGTCTTCCCAGAACACCCTCGTACCGTCAGGACCGAAGGGAAACAGCGAGGTCAGTATCTTCGCGCCGCGTTCGCGCTCGAGCTTGATGGCGACCCTTGAAAGGTAAGGCTGCACGGGGGCCAGGACCGTATCGGGACCGATGGCAGGCATGCGGTCGAAACGCGACTCGGGCAGGAAGCCGCCTACGGGTATGCCGAGCTCTTCTGCTTCAGCCCTGAGATCGTCCGCCGTGGCATCGTTGACAGAACCGAGAAAGACCACCTTCTTCTCGCCTGCCGGAGCTTCGGGACAGAATGGCACGAGGGCGTGGAGAACAGAATCCTCCGCCTGGGTGAAGTTGTAGACGAGGCCGCTTGCCGGCACGAAGAGCACTGGCAGTTCCGGCGTGCTGAGATGCTCGGAGAGCCCCTTGAAGTCAACCTTCATGACTTCGGGAGTACATGAGGAAAGCAGGAAAATCACCGACGGGTTATGGTCGGCTTTTATTTCGGCGATGATTTCCTCGAGGGTAGGTTCGCTTTTCGACAGGTCGCCTTCCTCGATGAGGGCGATGCCGAACCGGGGCTTGGCGAAAATCATCATGCCGAGGGCGTTCTGCAGAAAATGCGCACAGGTATGGGTACCGAGAATGAGGAAAAAGCTGTCCTTGATTTTCTGGTAGAGCCAACCGACACAGGCAAGCCCGCAGAAACTGTGCGTGACGTTATCTTCCTTGATTATCTGTACTTCTCCGGGAACCTGCATCATGAAGTTGTTCTCCTCCTTGTTGCCGCCCGCGGCATGGTGCCGGAAAGGGGCGGAAAATGCTTGACTGCGGTCAAATTTTAAGAAACTGAAGATAAACTATTTTCACCAATCCCCCTACTTCCGCTCAGCGGCTGAAGCCACTATTTTCGCCTTCACGGAAGCGGATTTGTCGCCGATGCGGACATCCCTGTCCCTCCGGTCGTCGATTTTCATGACGGTATAGACGCGCTGCCCTCCGAGGGTGAATGGATGTTCATGGAGCAGGGCAGCGATTTCGAAAAGCCTCTTTGCGGGCCCCTCGACCGTCGTGCCCATGTCATGGAGAACAAATCCGCAGCCCGATTCCTTCAGAAGTTCCTGCAGGGACGCGACGATGCCGCTGAGGTTAACCCCTACGCCGTCGAGGGGGATAACGGTTATGTCCATCAACGCCATACTGCCTGGAGAAATGGTTTAACGGAAGACGGTCTCGTCCCTGCCGGGACCGACAGAAACAAAGGTTACCGGCGTCTGGAGCTGTTTTTCCAGGAAGGTGACATAGTTGCGGGCTTCAGGCTGCATGTCGTCGAACGTCCTCGCATCGGCGTTCGAAGCCTGCCATCCCTTCAATGAGGTATAGACAGGGGTAACTCTCGAAAGCGTCTGGTGATCGGTCGGAAAATCGTGGATCTCCCTTCCGTCGAGCATATAGGAGGTACATACCCTGATCTCGTCGAACGTATCGAGCACGTCGAGCTTGGTCAGGGCAATTTCGGTCACGCCGTTCACTGCGAGCGAATAACGGAGCGCGACAAGGTCTATCCAGCCGCACCTGCGTTTCCTGCCGGTGGT
>CAIYPU010000138.1 GCA_903928225.1 uncultured Chlorobiaceae bacterium | reverse complement strand
TGCGGGTGTTCACGAAGCGTCATCGGAATATCTCGATGCAGCAGCCGTATTCCTCGAACGCCTGGTCGATGAAAGATCTTGACCGGCCAGCATCCGGACCGGCGTCAAACCGGCTGAGGGATGCAGGTTTTGAGGTCAGGATAGCCGGTGCAGGTGAAATCGCTTCAACCGGGGAAGCTGCACCAATGGAGTTTGCCGGTATCGCCGACAATGTCTACCATTGCGTGAAAACAGATTGATTTTTACTGTCAGCTCTTTTTCATGTTCAATGCACGGGCAAAGCGGGCAAACGGAACCAGATGTTCCCGGTGGGCGCGTTCTCTGACATCGTTATCGAACCGCATGCCCAGTTCAAAAAGGTCGTTGAACTGAATGAAGCGTTCTTCATCGGACAGCTGTCGGGTGAATGTCCGTTCCCACGCATTGAAACGGTCCATTTTTTCCCGTAATTCGAGTACCTCTGAGGAACGGTTTTTCATCGCAATCGTTCGATTTTCCCTGCTATTTCTGAGTCGTCAAGAAATTCTCCCAATTCCCTGCAGTATTTCAACAGGTAGTTCCAGTCGGTAGTTTCTTTCTTCAGTGTGGCCACGGTGGCGATGTCATCCCAGTCTTTATGCCTTGTCGAGATTACTTTCTGCAGGATAAAATCTTTGACGCGGCATACCCTCATTTCCCTCAAGCCAGCATACAATTGTTTCAAGTGCAGCCTGTAACATGGTGACGGTTCCTGTTCAATGGTTATTTCTGCTTCGCCTGGTTCCAGAGCGTATCGAGCTCTTCGGCGGTAAAATCCCGCCAGTCGCGTCCGGTACTTTCGACGGCGTTTTCCACGTTTCGGAACCTGCCCATGAATTTGTTCGTGGCTTTACGGAGCGCATCCTCCGGGTTCGCATCGAGGAACCGGCTGTAGTTGACGATGGTGAAAAGCAGGTCGCCGAACTCCTCTTCCTGTTCCTCCCTGTTTCGGGCCTGCTTCAGTTCCTGGAGCTCTTCGGCAAGCTTTTCGAGCACGCTTCCGCTGTCCGGCCAGTCGAAGCCGACGCCGGAAACCTTTTTCTGGACGCGGTAGGCGCGCAGCAGTTCCGACATGGCTTTCGGAACCCCGTCGAGCAGGCTTTTGCGCCCCTCCTTCATTTTCAGTGTTTCCCAGTTTTTCAGGACGTCCTGCTCGTTTTCCGCCGTCGCATCGCCGAACACATGCGGATGCCTGCTGATGAGTTTGGTGCAGAGGGCTTCGAAGACGTCGTCGAAGGAAAAACGACCGCTTTCCTCCCCAAGCACGACCTGGAAACAGAGGTGCAGGAAGAGGTCTCCCAGCTCTTTTTTAAGCTCCGGAACATCATTGCGGTCGATGGCGTCCACCAGTTCGTAGCTCTCTTCGAGCAGGAGGTGGGCCAGCGATTCCGGGGTCTGTTTCCGATCCCACGGGCACTCCTGCCTGAGCACGTTCACCAGTTTCCACACCCGTTCGAACTGTTCGGGCAGCGTCCTCTGGCGCTGTGCCATGATTTCCTCCTTCATCGTTTCCATCGTCTTTTTTTCGCTCATGCCCCGTTTCTTTGGATAGTTGCTCCTGCATCTGCAGGGGAAGTTACTCTTTCTTTCAGGTATTCATTATAATTTCCTGATGGAACGAGAAACTTTCAACTCCCCGGATCATGCAAATTGAAGGGTGTGTCGCCGTCGTTACCGGTTCCAGTTCCGGGATCGGGAACCGTATTGCCGGCCTGCTTCTCGATAAAGGCGCTGTCGTCTACGGCCTGAGCCGCAGGGAGACGGTTTTCACGCATGACCGGTTCCGCTGGATGAGGACGGACCTCGCCCGGCCGGAAGAGATCGCATCGGCTTTTGCCGAAATCCGGAAGGTGCATCCGGCAATCGACCTGCTTGTGAACAATGCGGGGATCGGGGTGTTCGGCGACGTAGAAACCATCGAGTTAGAGCAGTGGCAGCGGGCCCTTGCCGTGAACCTTTCGGCTCCCTTCCTCTGCACCGCGGAGGTTGTGCCGGGCATGAAGGCGCGCAAACGGGGAATGATCGTCAATATCGCCTCGGTAGCCGGAAGACGCGGGTTGAAGGGAGGATCGGCATATTCAGCGACGAAGTTTGGCATCGCCGGGTTTTCCGAATCGATCATGGAAGAGCTTCGGCCTTTCGGGATCCGGGTAAGCTGCATTTTTCCGGGTTCCACCGATACCGCCTTTTTCAGCGGAACCGGCCAGCATCCGGAGAAACTGATGAAGCCGGAAGAGGTCGCGCAAATTATCGTTTCGGCCATCGAAATCCCTGACGGCATCATTCCCGACCAGATTGTCATCCGGCCGACCTGATTTTCTCCAACAAGTTTTTCAAGAACATGAGCGAACAGAACGTTCACAGAGAGCAGTCCGAACCCATTGCCGCAATCGCAACACCGGTCGGGGCGGGGGCGCTTGCCGTCGTCCGCATCAGCGGGAGGGGTATTTTCGATATCGCCCAGAGGGTATTTCGCAAGACAGGGGACCCGGAGTTCCGGTTTTCCCGGTCGAAAGGATACCGGGCACATTTCGGCACCATGCACGACAGGGAGGGACTGATCGACGAGGTCATCGCCCTTGTCTTCAGGGCTCCGAACTCCTTCACCATGGAAGATGTGATCGAGTTCACCTGTCACGGCGGGCCGGTCGTCGTCCGCCATGTGCTGCAGGTATTGCTCGACGAAGGGTGCAGGCTTGCCGAACCGGGAGAGTTCACCCGCCGGGCGTTCCTGAACGGCCGGATCGACCTCCTCCAGGCCGAGGCCATAGGCGAGATGATCCATGCACGCACGGAATCCGCGTTCAGGACGGCGGTCACCCAGATGCAGGGTACGCTTTCGGTGCGACTCGAAGCCATGAGGGAACGGCTCCTGCAATCGTGCGCACTGCTTGAGCTCGAACTTGATTTCAGCGAGGAGGATGTCGAGTTCCAGAGCCGCGGCGAGCTCGAAAGGGAACTTGCCGCACTGAAGGAAGAACTGCGCAAACTGATCGACTCGTACCGGCAGGGGCGGCTGTTGAAAGAGGGTGTCGCGACGGTGATCGCCGGAAAGCCGAACGCCGGAAAATCGACCCTTCTCAATGCCCTGCTCGGCGAAGAGCGGGCGATCGTGAGCCACATGCCCGGCACGACGCGCGACTACATCGAGGAGTGCTTCATCCACGAAAAGACCATGTTCCGCCTGACCGATACTGCCGGGCTTCGCGAAGCCGATGAAGAGATCGAGCACGAAGGGGTGCGGCGGAGCTACCGCAAGATTTCTGAGGCTGACCTGATACTCTAC
>CAIYPU010000137.1 GCA_903928225.1 uncultured Chlorobiaceae bacterium | reverse complement strand
TGCAGGGTTCCCGGTGCGTCCAGTCTTGCTCCTCTCGGCATCTGCTTCTGGGATTACGGATTCCTCGTGTTCTATGAGATCGCTTTGCAACTACAAGATAAGAATTTTTTCATGTAAGTTTATGTAGTTACGAACGTCCCCTTTTTTCACTTTTTTCATATCGCCGCCCCCCGTTTTTGAAGGTTACTCAAACAACATTATCTTGAATATCAACATTATATGGTAACAACCGATATCTCCAGCACATGCGCGAGCTTCTCCTGATCAACATCACCGGGCCGGACAAACCGGGCCTGACCTCGAAAATCACCTCCATCCTTTCGGGCTACAATATCCCTGTGCTCGATATCGGCCAGGCAGTGATCCACAAGCACCTGTCGCTGGGCATGCTGGTCGAGGTGCCGAAGGAGTCGGCATCGTCGCCAGTGCTGAAGGACCTGCTCTTCTGCGCCCACACGCTCGGCATCCAGATCAGCTTCACCCCTGTGGAGGATACGGAATACGAACGATGGGTGGGGGAACAGGGAAAACCGCGCCACCTGCTCTCGCTGCTGTCGAGAAGGATCACCGCCGAACAGCTGGAACGGGTCTCGTCGCTCATCGCTTCGCACAACCTCAACATCGATTCCATAAACCGACTGTCGGGCCGGATCCCGCTGGAAAACGGCGGCAACACGCACAGGAAAGCATGCGTTGAATTCTCCATCAGGGGTACACTCGAAAACGAAAACCTCTTCCGCGAAGAGATGCTCGCCATCACCGACACCCTCGGCATCGATATCGGCTTCCAGGAGGACAGCATCTTCCGGCGCAACCGCAGGCTCGTGGTGTTCGATATGGATTCGACCCTCATCACCTCCGAAGTGATCGACGAACTGGCGCTCGAAGCGGGCGTAGGGGCGCAGGTCGCTGCCATAACTGAACGGGCGATGCGCGGGGAACTGGATTTCACGGCAAGCCTGCAGGAGCGGGTTTCAAAGCTGAATGGCCTCGACGAGCATGTGCTCGAAACCATAGCACGGAGGCTGCAGCTGACCGAAGGGGCTGAAACGCTCTTCCACAACCTGCACAACCTGGGTTTCAAAACAGCAATCCTTTCGGGCGGCTTCACCTATTTCGGCCACTACCTGCAGAAAAAACTGAATATCGATTATGTCTATGCCAACACCCTTGAAATCGAGGAAGGCAGACTAACCGGACGGGTGGTTGGCCAGATCGTCGATGGAAAACGGAAAGCGGAACTGCTCGAACTGATCGCGAAGAAGGAAAACATCCGCCTCGAACAGACCATTGCGGTAGGCGACGGGGCCAACGACCTGCCCATGCTCGGCAAGGCAGGGCTCGGCATCGCATTCAGGGCGAAACCGATCGTACGTGAAAAGGCCAAGCAGGCCATCTCGACCCTCGGCCTCGATGCCATCCTCTACCTGATGGGCTTCAGGGACAGGGATGAACTGAGTGTCTGACTGAAAGAGAGATAAGGCAATTGCTGAAGCTACGCCTCCTCCTGGCTAAAGGAGAGCGGACATTCCTGTCCGCCATTGAAAGGCGGGTTTGGAAACCCGCCCTCCGTTCTTTTGAGCCATTTCCCTGAACTCTATGTGAGAGAGAGTTTCCCCTTCATCCGCCTGCTTCAGGCCTTTCTCAACTTTAACAAGAAAAAGAAGCCGTTCCATCGCATCCTCAATCGCAGCATTGGCGCGAAGCTGTTCCACCAACTGAATAATGTTCTCTTTCGCCGTCATCATTATAACTCCTCGCTTGTGGGCATCGCAAGCAAATCCAGAGAATCTTTTTATTGAAAATCCGAATTACTGGATTCTTCACTACGTTCAGAATGACAAAGAAAACGATTCAATCGATGTACTCGACGAACTTTTCGAAATCCTCCTTTGGAGGGAGGGTGATGGCGCCGGAGGTGCAGATAGGCACGCACCGGTCGCAAAGCACGAGGCAGTTGTAAGGATGGCCGACAATGAGCTTGGGCCGGTGGATACCCGTCGGGTCGGGCTCACCGAGCTCGAACACACCGGGCTTGCAGAGCACCTTGCAGTCACCGCACCCGTTGCAGAGGTCGGGCCTGATGGTTGGATACCAGGGGATCTCTTCCCTTGGCGCAAGCAGGCGCTTGCGCCGCTTCCTGGTATCGTGTTTTTGCGGCGCGGGGGTTCCGGCAACCGGGCGCACCGACGGCTCCGGCTTGTCGACCGAGGCTGCTGGAGTGAAGTTTGCCTCCTCCTCGAGGTGCATCGATCGCGATTTGAGCGCGAGTCGCAGGGAGCGGACCGGGCGGCAGAAACAGCCATCGCAGGATGGCTTTTCGCAACGGCCGAAAAAACAGTCAAAAACGAGCATATACGAACGACTCCCCGTGCCTTCAGTTTTCGAGCATTGTCTTCACGGCCATCCTGAATGCCTCGAAAGCCTTCTCCTCGCCTGCGGGGTCCTTGCCTCCGGCCGTTGCAAGCTCAGGCTTGCCGCCGCCACCGCCCTGTACGTGTTTCGCGGCTTCGCGGACCAGCGCGCCGGAATCGAACCGGTATGAAGACGACGGTACGTTGCTGGCATAACTGACCAGGGATACTTTTCCCTCTTCCACCGTGCTCAGGAGCCCTGTGCCGGCCAATCCCCGGCTCTTCAGCTTTTCCAGCAGCGCCTGGCCGATCATGCGCAGTTCGTCAGCGGTCACCCCATCAACATGGCGGGTCAGCACGCTCACGCCCTTTTCTTCCAAAGCATGGTCCAGGAAGCTTTCCGCATTCTGGAGAATCTGCTGCATGCGATGCTCCTGGAGCTGTTTTTCCAGGGTTTTTCTCGAATCCATGAGAGCCGTCAGCTTTTCAGCGACAGGTTCGTCCCCTTTCACTTTCAGCAGGTTCCTTATCTCCTGCAGCTCATGGTGCTCTTTCCAGAGGAGCCGTTCCGCAGCTTTGCCGGTCAGCGCTTCGATACGCCTGACGCCCGAGGCGACGGAGGATTCGCTGACGATCTTGAAGAGGCCGATGCGCCCGATGTTGTCCACATGGGTGCCGCCGCAAAGCTCGACGGATATATCGGGAACTTCGACAACCCTCACCCTGTCGGCATACTTGTCGCCGAAAAAGGCAAGGGCGCCTTTCGCGATCGCCTCGTCATAGGGCACATCCGCATACTTCGTAACAGCTTCAGCTTTGCGGATCTGTTCGTTCACAAGGGATTCGACCTCATTTATCTCTGCTTCCGAAAGCTTTGAAAAATGGCTGAAATCGAAGCGGAGCCGCTCCGAATTGACATACGAGCCTTTCTGCTGGACATGCTGCCCGAGGATCCTGCGCAAGGCTCCATGCAACAGGTGGGTCGCGGTATGGTTGCGCTCCGTCTCCTGGCGAAGGTGGCGGTCGACGGATGCCTCCGCCGAAAGCTGGCCCTCGTCAAGACAGATGTCTCCCGGATTGACGGCGGTATCGAGGATCTTGTCGAACGCTTCGGTGACGACATGCACGAAGGCATCGCCGTCTTTGACGGTATCGGTCACGTGGAGGCGGTAGGTCGAGGTTTCGATCCATCCCCTGTCGCCGACCTGTCCGCCGCTTTCGGCATAGAAAGGAGTGCTTCCGAGCACGAGAAGCAGCTTGCCGCGCGAATGCCTCGCCCCTGCTATGGTTACCTGCATTTCGAGCCGGTCATAGCCTTCGAAGACGGTCTGGCGCTGTTCGCTGAACCAGTGCCACTCTGCGGCATCGTCATGCACCTGCTGCTTTTCGCGGCGGTCGGTGCGTGCGCGGAGCTTCTGTTCCTGCATGCAGTGCTCAAAACCTTCGCCGTCAACCTGAAGCCCGACATCGGCAGCCATCAGACGGGTAAGGTCGAAGGGAAACCCGTAGGTGTCGTACAGCTTGAAAGCGTCCTTGCCCTTGATGATGCTCTTTCCCGAAGCTTTGACTTTTTCGATCACTTCGTTGAAGATCTCGATGCCCCTGTCGAGGGTGACGATAAAGCTCTCTTCCTCGGCCCTGATGATTTTGCAGACGGTCTCCTGCTGCTTGAGGAGTTCCGGAAAGACTTCGCCCATGGATTCGGCAAGCGTCGCCACAAGCTGGTTGATGATCGGTTCGTGGTAGCCCAGGTTCTTCGAGTAACGCAGCGCACGCCTGAGGATACGGCGAAGCACGTAGCCGCGCCCTTCGTTCGAAGGCATGGCCCCGTCGGCAATGGCGAAGGTCAACGTGCGGACATGGTCGGCAATCACCCGCATGGCGATGTCGGTCTGCCCGTCGAGGGTCGCGTTGTAGGTCACCCCGGTAATTTCGGTGATCCGGTCGAAAAGCGGCCTGAAGACATCGGTATCGTAGTTCGAGCCTTTTCCCTGCATCACGGCGGTGATGCGCTCGAATCCCATGCCGGTATCGACATGCTTCTGGGGAAGCGGTTCCAGGCGGCCGTCGCTCTGGCGGTTGTACTGGATGAAGACGAGGTTCCAGAGCTCGATGACCCGGTAATCGCCGGCATTGACCAGCTTGCCTCCCGAACAGTCAGGAGTGAGGTCGATATGGATTTCGGAACAGGGACCGCACGGGCCGGTTTCACCCATCTCCCAGAAATTGTCTTTCTCCCCGAAACGGAGGATATGCGCAGGATCGATATCGGTTTGTTTCTGCCAGATCTTGAAACTCTCGTCGTCATCGTTATAAACGGTCGCGTAGAGTCGTTCTTTCGGCAGCTTCCAGACGGCAGTCAGGAGCTCCCATGCCCAGGCGATGGCCTCCTTCTTGTAATAATCGCCGAAAGACCAATTGCCGAGCATTTCGAAGAACGTGTGGTGGTATGTATCCCGGCCGACATCCTCGAGATCGTTATGCTTGCCTGAGGCCCTGATGCATTTCTGCGTATCGGCGGCCCGGTTGTAGGGCCTCGTTCCCTTCCCGAGAAAGACGTCCTTGAACTGGTTCATGCCGGCATTGGTGAAGAGGAGGGTCGGATCGTCTGCAGGAATTACCGGGGCTGAACGGAGGATGGTGTGGCCTTTTTCGGCGAAAAAATCAAAAAAAGACTGCCTGATTTCTCGGGATTTCATAGAAAATGTAATCATGTTGCAAAGCCTGCCGCCATGCACTTCAAAACACAACGGATGCCTGATAATGTCTTTTAATTTACTCTTTTTGGAGCCTTGTTGCCAATAGTAATTATTCATGCCGCAGATACGGCGGGAAGCGGGTTCCCCGTCGCTTAAAAAAACAAAGTGGGAGTAATTATTTACCAAAAAATTTATATTGATCAGTACGCTCCGGAAATTCGATACACCATCGACGGGCATGGTTATTTCCCTTCAAAGAAAACAGGAGAAGCATTATGAGCTGGGGAGTAGAAGACGAGGAGAGGCGGAAAGGCGTTCTGGCTCTCATGGAAATCTCCGAGAAAATCATGAGGGAAAACCCCAACCATGTCAACGAAGTACGGAAAAGCGAAAGCGGATGCTGGATGGAACAGATCTACGGCATCCTCCGCTGCGATTTCTGCGACCTCTCAGTGGATTGCCCGATCAGGGAAGAACAGATGTGGCAGGAATACCTGAAAGCGAATAACATCGTCATCGAAAAAAATTCCTGAAAAAGTTTCCGGCCGCTTGTTTTAGTACGGCGAAACATGTATACTGTTGAAATTGCAGAAGACTGTGCATTTTTGTTTTTTGTCTTCTCCTACCTGCCAGCACACATTTTCACAAGACAAGAGAAATCTATGCCCTCCATTTCAAAGGGGGTCGCATTGATTTGGTTTTTTTATTGCCAGTTCATCTTTTTGCCAAGTAATCAATAAAGGGACAATGACCGAGATAAAAGAAAAAAGCAGAACGGTCCATGTGATACCGAAAACCAGCGTTTCCGTCCTCTTTGCGGGCGACTCCGGTGACGGTATGCAGCTGACCGGCACGCAGTTCGCCAACACCGTGGCTGTCCGGGGTTCCGAACTGAATACATTCCCAAACTTTCCTTCGGAAATCCGGGCCCCTGCCGGAACGATATCCGGCGTTTCGGGCTTCCAGCTGCAGTTTGGAAGCAAACCGGTCTATACTCCCGGCGCAAGGTTCGACGTCATGATAGCCATGAACTCCGCAGCGCTGAAAGCCAACCTGAAAGACCTTCACCGTGGCGGCATCATCATCGCCAGCACCGAAGGTTTCGATGAAAAAAACCTCAAGCTTGCTGGATACCCGGAAGGGGCGAACCCGCTCGAAGACGGAACCCTGAGCAATTATATCGTTTTCCCCGTCCCGGTGCTGCAGCTGACCCGTGAAGCGCTCAAGGACAGCGGCCTGGGCATGAAGGAGATAGACCGGTGCAAGAACATGTTCGTGCTCGGCCTCCTGTACTGGCTTTACAACCTTTCGTACGAAGATACCGCGATCACGCTGAGGGAAAAGTTCAGCAAGAACGTGTCCATTGCCGAGGCAAACATCAATGCCGTCAAAGCCGGGTACAACTTCGGCGATGAAACCGAATTGTTCGCGAACCTCGGCCGTTTCGACATCTCGCCGCAGAAGCAGCACGGCCTTTACCGCCGCGTGACGGGCAACGAAGCGTGCGCCATCGCCCTGACCGCCGCAGCGAAAAAAGCCGGCCTCGAGCTCTTCCTCGGCTCCTATCCCATCACTCCTGCGACCGAGATCCTGCAGACCCTCGCCAAGATGAAGAAATGGGGCGTCAAAACATTCCAGGCAGAAGACGAAATCGCCGGTATCGTCAGCAGCATCGGCGCCGCTTTCGGCGGAGCGCTGGCTGCCACCAACACCTCCGGCCCTGGCCTTGCCCTCAAAACGGAAGCCCTCGGACTGGCGGTCATCATGGAAATCCCGCTCGTGATCATCAATGTCCAGCGCGGCGGCCCTTCGACCGGCCTGCCCACGAAACCCGAACAGTCGGACCTGTTCATGTCCCTTTACGGACGCCATGGCGATGCGCCGCTTCCGGTCATTGCAGCGTGCTCTCCGGTAGACTGTTTCTATGCTACATACGAAGCCGCACGTCTCGCCCTCGAGCATATGACCCCTGTCATCTGCCTGTCGGACGGGTACCTTGCGCTTAGCTCCGAACCCTGGAAAGTCATCACGGAAGAATCCCTTGCCGATATCAATCCGAATATACAGCCGGCGAGAAAACCGGAAGATCCGCCGTACCTGCCATACAAACGCGACGAACAGCTCGTCAGGGCGTGGGCCGTCCCCGGGACCCCCGGGCTCGAACACCGCCTCGGAGGCCTTGAAAAACAGCATGAGACCGGCAATGTTTCGCACGATCCGGACAACCATGAACTCATGACGAGGCTTCGTGCGGAAAAAATCGAGAAAATTGCGGATAGCATCCCGCTCCAGACGATCGATAACGGGCCAGAAACCGGCGACCTGCTGGTCCTCGGCTGGGGGTCATCCTACGGAGCGATCAAAACCGCCATCGAGAACGCGCATGAAGAAGGCTACGCCAGCGTGGCCCATGCACACCTGCGCTATATGTACCCGTTCCCGAAAAACCTCGGTCAGATCCTTGGCAACTACAAAAAGGTGCTGATACCCGAAAATAACAACGGGCAGCTGCTCCACGTCATCCGCGACAGGTTCCTCATCGAGCCGGTCGGGTTCAGCAAGATCAAAGGCCTGCCTTTCAACGAAATGGAAATCCTCGATAAAATCATCGATGTCATAAAGGAGCTTGAATAATGAGCGATACTGAAATACAGGCGAGCGCCTGCCCGACGCTTACGGCCAGGGATTTCGCTTCCGACCAGGAACCGAAATGGTGCCCGGGGTGCGGCGACCATGCTGTGCTGCAGCAGATAAAGAACACCCTTCCCGATCTCGGCGTAAGGAAGGAAAACTTCGTGTTCATCTCGGGAATCGGCTGTTCGTCCCGCCTTCCATATTATGTTTCGACCTACGGTGTGCACGGCATCCACGGCAGGGCGCTGCCCATGGCGACCGGCCTCAAAACTGCACGGCCGGACCTCTGCGTCTGGGTAGCGACCGGCGACGGCGACGCGCTTTCGATCGGCGGCAACCATTTCATCCATACCCTGAGAAGGAATCCCGACCTGAACGTCGTGCTCTTCAACAATGAAATCTACGGCCTCACCAAAGGACAGTACTCTCCGACAACGAAACTCGGCCTGAAAACGGTAACCTCTCCGTCGGGCGTTATCGACCATCCCTTCAACACCGCCTCGCTGACCATCGGTTCCGGCGGTTCGTTCTTTGCAAGGGCGTTCGACCGCGACGGTAAATTCCTGCGCTCTGTCCTGACGAGGGCGGCAAAGCACAAGGGCATGTCGCTGGTCGAGGTTTACCAGAACTGTCCGATTTTCAACAATTCGGCATTCGAAGCTTTCACTCCCGAGAACAAGCCGGAACTTACCGTCTACCTCGAACAGGGCAAGCCCCTTGTTTTCGGAAAAGAGAGCCGTAAAGGGATCATGCTCGACGGGTTCAGGCCGATCGTCGTGGATATCGAAAAGCAGTGCCTTTCGACGAACGATCTCTGGATCCATGACGAAACGGACCTCAACAAGGCATCCATCCTCGCCAGGTTCACCGATGACCGTGAAGGGGATGATGAACCGTTGCCCTGCCCTGTCGGCATTCTCTTTGCTCAGGACAAGGTGACCTACGAAGATGCGCTGACCGGGCAGATTGCTGCCGCACAGTCAAAAGGGGCCGGCACCTTCGAAGAGCTTCTCAAGGGCGACAACTCCTACGTGATCAAGTAAGCCTGAACGGGAAACAGAAAAGCCGGCATCACGCCGGCTTTTTCATTTCCAGGAAAACCCTCAGGCCTCCTCTTTCCATACCCCCATGGCCGAAAATTTGTCGATCCTGCTGCTGACAAGCTCTTCGGGCTTTTTTGGCAGCAGTGCCCTGAGTTCCTCGATGAGGATAGCTTTCAGGGAAGCTGCCATCTTTTCGGGGTCCCTGTGCGCACCGCCAAGCGGTTCGGGAATGATCCTGTCGATTATGCCCTGCGCCAGGAGGTCGTCAGCGGTGAGCTGAAGCGCTTCAGCAGCCTGCTCCTTGAAGTTCCAGCTCCTCCAGAGGATTGAAGAGCAGCTCTCGGGTGAAATGACGGAATACCAGCTGTTCTCGGCCATCAGCACCCTGTCGCCCACACCTATGCCGATAGCTCCACCGCTGGCACCCTCGCCGATGATCACGCAGATGACTGGTACGGTAAGTTTCGCCATTTCGAAGAGATTGCGGGCGATAGCCTCCGCCTGCCCCCTCTCTTCGGCTTCAATGCCGGGAAAAGCTCCCGGAGTGTCGATGAGTGTAATGACCGGCTTGCGGAATTTTTCCGCGAGCTTCATGAGGCGCAATGCCTTGCGGTACCCTTCGGGCTGCGCCATGCCGAAGTTCCTGTACAGGTTTGACTTGGTATCGCGGCCTTTCTGGTGGCCGATGAACATGACCGGCTGCGAGAAACCGGAAACCTTGTCCCCGATCGTTGCCAACCCGCCGACAATGGCCTTGTCGTCGCTGTAATGCCTGTCTCCCGAAAGTTCGACAAAATCCTTCGTCATCATGGAGATGTAATCGAGCGTATAAGGTCTCTCGGGATGCCTTGCCAGCTGCACTTTCTGCCACCGGGTGAGATTCTTGTAGATCGAACGCCGAAGCATATCGACCTTTTCCTCGAGCGCCTCAATCTCCTGGCCGGGATGTTCGGCCCCGGAAGGAAGCTGCTCACGTTTGCTGGTCCTGAGGACCTGGCGCATTTCCTCGAGTTTCGCTTCAAGCTCAAACAGCGGCTTTTCAAAATCAAGCACAACTTTCGTGGCCATAATGCATTACAATTGGTGATAAAAAAAGTCCATCAGGCGGATGCACATGATGGACTTTAATGAAAAAACGACAAACAAAAAAACCGGTATCAGCCGACAGAATCCCTCAGCGCTTTTCCGGGTTTGAACTTCACAACTGTTTTAGCCTTGATGGTAATGGTTTTACCGGTCTGGGGGTTCCTCCCCTGCCTTGCTGCCCTTTTACCGGTAGTGAAGGTACCGAAACCGACAAGTGTTACATCTTCACCATTCTTCAATGAACCGGTAACTGCGCCGATAAAAGCATTCACAGCACGCTCTGCATCAGCTTTGGTAAGATTTGCCTGTTCGGCAATTTTCTCTACTAACTCAGCTTTTGACATATGTTGTAGTTATTATGGTTGAAGGGAGACCCGTATTTCTCAACGCTACTAATTATGTGAATTTAAACAGTACTTTATTAACATGCAATGGCTATTTAGCATTATCAGGTTTGATTTTCCGGTAATTTGTATTCATCCGGAGCTATGTTATATTTAAATTTTTCCAAAGCAGAAAACTCTGCCTGAAAGACGAATTTTCAACCGCCTTACGATTTCCGCCTTATGATTTCTATCAGCAATGTTTCAAAAGGGTCCATCATTCGTTTCAAAGGGGAACCCCACAGCATCGAAAGCCTCGTGCACCGTACACCCGGCAACCTTCGTGCATTCTACCAGGCAAACATGAAGAACCTGAAGACCGGCCGTAACGTAGAATACCGTTTCAGTGCAAGCGAGTCGGTCGATCTGATCGTGACCGAAAGAAAACAGTACCAGTACCTCTACCCCGATGGTGACGATTACGTCATGATGGACACCGATACCTTCGACCAGATCAACGTCCCTGAAGTTGCCATCGGCTCCGGATCGAGATTCCTGAAAGACGGTATCACCGTGACCATCGTCTTTTCTGACGACGGTTCGATCCTCGCCGTAGAGCTTCCTACCTTTGTCGAAGTCGAAGTGGTTGAAACCAGCCCCGCATCGAAGGACGACCGGGCAACCAGCGGTACGAAACCGGCTGTCGTGGAAACCGGAGCCGAGATCAGCGTTCCGATGTTTATCCAGACCGGCAGCATTGTACGCGTCGATACCCGCACCGGCGAGTATATGGAAAGAGTGAAAAAGTAATTACCTTTGCGTTGCATTTCGGGATAGTGCGTTTAAACCTCAAGTAAATAATTACCATGAACCTCAACGAAATCAAGCAGCTCATTGACATGGTCAATGGCTCGGATCTTCAGGAAACAACAATCGAGCAGGGCGACTTCAAAATAACGCTCAAGCGATATTCCGCCGCAACAGCACCTGTTCCAGCCTTTACCGTTCAAACCGCACCTCCCGCACAACCAGTTCCCCAGCCAGCAGCACAGACCCAGCCCGCAGCCCCGGCAGCGGAGCATGTTTCCGGCCTTGTCGATGTATGCTCGCCGATCGTGGGAACATACTACCAGGCAGCCTCACCGGACAGCCCTCCGTTTGTCGCCATCAATGACACCGTCAAGAAAGGCGACGTACTCTGCATCATCGAAGCGATGAAGCTGATGAATGAAATCGAAGCGGAAATTTCCGGCACCATCGTAGAAATCCTCGTAGAAAATGGTCAGGCAGTCGAATACGACCAGCCCCTTTTCCGTATTAAACCATAATTTCATCAGTTATTACCTTGTTCAAGAAAATCCTTGTAGCAAATCGCGGTGAAATCGCCCTCCGGGTGATGCAGACCTGCCGCGAAATGGGTATCGGCACGGTTGCGGTCTATTCGACCGTGGACGCCGAATCCATGCATGTCAAATATGCTGATGAAGCCGTCTGCATCGGTCCTGCCCTTTCGAGGGAGAGTTACCTGAATATTCCCCGCATCATTGCCGCAGCCGAAGTCACCAACGCCGACGCCATCCATCCCGGTTACGGTTTCCTGGCTGAAAATGCGGACTTCGCTGAAGTCTGCGATTCCGTCAACATCAAGTTCATCGGCCCGACGGCAAAGATGATCAACTCGATGGGTGACAAGAATACGGCAAAGGCGACCGTCATCGCCGCAGGCGTTCCTGTCGTTCCGGGCAGCCCCGGACTGGTAACCGATGTCAAGGAGGCCCTCGAGGTCGCCAGGAAAACCGGTTATCCGATCATCATCAAGCCGACGGCCGGCGGCGGCGGTAAAGGCATGCGTCTGGTCACTGAGGAGAAAGAGCTTGAAAAATCGCTCATCGCTGCTCGCAATGAAGCCGAACAGGCTTTCGGAAACAGCGGCGTCTACATCGAGAAATTCGTCCAGAACCCCCGCCACGTAGAAATCCAGATCCTTTCCGACCAGCACGGCAACACACTCCACCTCGGCGAAAGGGACTGCACCGTCCAGAGGCGTCACCAGAAGCTCATCGAAGAAACTCCCTCCCCTGCGGTAGACGAGGCGCTCAGGAAAAAAATGGGCGATGCCGCCGTCGCAGCAGCACGTGCGATCAACTACGAAGGCGCCGGTACGATCGAGTTCCTGCTCGACAAGAACGGCGAATTCTACTTCATGGAAATGAACACCCGCATCCAGGTCGAGCACCCCGTCACCGAAGAACGGTACGACGTCGATATCGTCAAGGAGCAGATACTTGTTGCCGCCGGAGAATCCCTTGCCGGAAGAACATTCGCTCCCAAGGGCCATTCGATCGAATGCCGCATCAACGCCGAGGACCCGGAGCATATGTTCCGTCCATCGCCGGGCCAGCTCCAGGTATTCCATACGCCAGGGGGACATGGAGTGAGGGTTGACTCCCACGCCTATGCGAGCTATGTCGTTCCGTCCAATTACGACTCCATGATCGCGAAGCTTATCGTTACCGCCCATACGAGGGATGAAGCCATTGCAAGAATGTCCCGCGCGCTCGACGAGTTCATCGTTGTCGGCGTGAAGACCACCATCCCTTTCCACAAGCAGGTGATGCATTCGCCGGTTTTCCAGAGCGGCAAGTTCGACACGGCCTTCCTCGAAACCTTCAGGTTCGAGAAAAAGTAACCCCGCAGTTCACGATCCCGGAAAGGCTGCCCGAAAAGGCAGCCTTTTTGTTATACGGCCTTGAATTTCATTATTCCCGCACCTGACTGGATAATGCATGAACGGTGATGTCCCCCTGTCGATAACGGGCGGGCCTGAACAGGAAAAACAGATACGGGATAAAAAAGAAGCGGCCTCACCGGCAAGTCCGATGAGGCCGCTTCTTTTTTTGTGCGATGCTGAGAAATGTTGCGACTTATTCGAAATCCGCCGCTTCGCTCTCTTCTGCCACGGGTTCGCCTTCAGCAGGCATCTCTCCGTTTCCGGATATTTCCGTGATGTCGCCGACAAGCTTGATCGCCTTGTATTTTTTGAGGCCGGTTCCGGCAGGAATAAGTTTGCCGACAATGACGTTTTCCTTCAGGCCGGACAGGAAATCAACCTTGCCTGCAACAGCCGCATCGGTCAGCACCTTGGTAGTCTCCTGGAAGGAGGCAGCCGAAATGACGCTTTCCGTCTGCAGCGCGGCGCTGGTGATGCCAAGCAGAACCGGATGGGAAGTTGCCTGCAGGGCCGGTTCGTATGCTATCATCTGCTTGCTGTTCTTGCGCAGCTCGCGGTTGAGCTTCGTGATGTCGCGAAGCTTGTGCAGCTGGCTTTCCTGTATCCTTGCTGGGGCATCGCCCTTGTCGGAGATCCTGACTTTTTCGGCAATACCTTCGTTTGCTTCGACAAAGGAACTCCTGTCAATCAGGTCGCCTGGCAGCAGATCGGTGTCGCCGGGTTCTTCGACCCTGACTTTCTGCAGCATCTGGCGGACGATGACTTCGAGATGCTTGTCGTTGATTTCAACGCCGGCATTGATCTGGTAAACTTTCTGGATCTCGTTCACCAGGTACTGCTGCACTGCGTTTGGGCCCTGGATACGAAGGATGTCCTGCGGAGAAACGGAGCCGTCAGTAAGGGGATCGCCTGCCTTGACCTCGTCTCCCTCGTTGGCGAGCACATGCTTTCCGACCTGGACGTAATAGAGCTTCTCTTCGCCAAAATCGTTCTTGACCTTGATCTCCTTGCTGCTCCTGCGCTGTGAACCGAAGCTCACGAAACCGTCGATTTCGCTGACGATTGCTGGATCGGAAGGAATGCGGGCCTCAAACAGTTCGGTAACCTTCGGCAGACCTGCGGTAATGTCGCCGCCGACACGGTCGAGGTTCCTCGGGACCTTGGCCATGATGTCACCCGGAACGACCTTCTGTCCATCCTCGACGTAGAGGTTGGACTTGATCGGCACGGGATAGGTTTTCCTGACCTCGCCGCTCTCGTCGAGAATGACGAGCCTCGGCTCACGGGTTTCGTTCGCTCGAAGCTTTGAACGCCAGTTGATGATGGTGTGCTGGGCGAAGCCGGTCTGGGGATCGATCTCCTCCTTGTAGGTGACGCCCTTTTCGATATCGGCAAACTTGATGATACCCGGGATTTCAGCAATGATCTGCGTGCTGTTGGGTTCGCTGCTGAAAATGACCTGGTCCTTCCTGACTATGTCACCGGCGTTGCAGTAGAGGTGCGCACCGTGGGGCACGAGGTACCGTTTCAGGAGCTTGCCCGATTCGGGATCGAGAATATTGATTTTGCCGTTCTTCTGGATGACGATGACCCGCTCTTCCTCGATACCGTCCTCGTTGACGGCATGGTGGACAACAGTCTTGATCTCCTCGAACTGGACCTGGCCTTCATAGAACGCCTTCGTTTCGGTTTCGGAGATGCCGCCCTGTGCGGTACCGCCCTGGTGGAAGGTACGCAGGGTGAGCTGGGTACCCGGTTCACCGATGGACTGTGCCGCGATGACGCCTACCGCTTCGCCGATTTCGACCAGCTTGTGCACGGCGAGGTTGGTGCCGTAGCATTTTGAGCAGATACCGAGCTTGGCTTCGCAGGTGAGCACGGAGCGGATTTCCGCTTCCTCGACGCCTGCGGTTTCCTGGATGAGTTCGGCCAGTTCTTCGGTGATGATCTCGCCACTGCGGACGACAACATTGTTGGTCTGGGTATCGATGATATCGCGAGCCGCGACGCGTCCCTTGATTTTTTCGCGGAACTTGATCTGGCCGCTGGTTTCCTCTTCGATATTGCGATGGACATAGAGACCGCGGGTCGTACCGCAATCGTCCATCGTGACGATGACGTCCTGCGCAACGTCATGGAGCCTCCTGGTGAGGTAACCTGCATCTGCAGTTTTCAGCGAGGTATCCGAAAGACCTTTACGCGCACCGTGCGTCGAGATGAAGTACTCGAGAACGGTGAGGCCCTCCTTGAGGTTCGAGATGATAGGGTTTTCGATGATCTCGCCCGGCTGGCCCGACATGGATTTCTGCGGGCGGGCGATAAGGCCCCTCATGCCGGTAAGCTGACGCACCTGCTCCCTCGAACCGCGGGCGCCGGAATCAAGCATCATGTAAAGGGGATTGAAGCCCTCGCGGTCCTTTTTCAGTTTCTGGTAGGACTCTTCGGCGACGATGTTGGAAGTCTTCTGCCAGACATCGACGATCTGGTTGTAGCGCTCATTGTCGGTCAGCGTGCCGCGGTTGTACTCCTTGAGGACCTTGGTGCTGTCGCGCTGCGCATTCTTGATATGTTTGACTTTCGTTTCCGGAACGATCGCGTCTGAAAGCGCGACCGAAAGGCCGCCTTTCATGGCGTAATGGAAACCGACCTCCTTGATGTTGTCAAGGAACCTCGCGGTTTCGACGTTGCCAACATCGCTGCTCAGACGACCGATCAGCTCCTTTGCCACCTTTTTGTCGATGACCCGGTTGATGAAGCCGATGCTCGACGGAACATGCTGGTTGAAAATCACCCTGCCGACGGTTGTGAGCAGCATCTTTTTCTGCTCGATGCTCGAGCGGAGCCATGCGGCTTTTTCGGATTTCGGATCGACGACGGTGTCGAGTACGCGCAGCGGATCGAACTTCTGGTCGATCTCGCCAGAATAGTGCATGAAAATCTGGGCATGGAGGCCGAGGCGCTGTTCGTTATAGGCGATCATCACCTCTTCGGGGCTGTAGAAAACCTGGCCCTCGCCCGGTTCGCCCGAACGCGACTTGGTCAGGTAGTACATGCCGAGTACCATGTCCTGCGAAGGAACAGTGACCGGTTTGCCCGACTGCGGCAGAATGAGGTTGTGCGACGAAAGCATGAGCAGCGACGCTTCAATCTGCGCCTCCTGCGACAGCGGAATGTGCACAGCCATCTGGTCGCCGTCGAAGTCGGCGTTGAACGCCGTACAGACCAGCGGATGGATCTGGATTGCCTTGCCTTCGATCAGCACAGGCTGGAAAGCCTGGATACCGAGCCTGTGAAGGGTAGGCGCACGGTTCAGGAGGACCGGGCGGCCGTCGATGACCTTTTCAAGCACGTCCCAGACAACGGGATCTTTCTTGTCGATCAGTTTCTTGGCGGACTTCACCGATTTGGCGATGCCGCGGTCGACGAGCCTGCGGATTACGAAAGGCTGGAAGAGTTCGATCGCCATGCTTTTCGGCAGGCCGCACTCGTGCAGCTTAAGCTCCGGACCGACGACGATGACCGAACGGCCGGAGTAGTCTACCCTCTTGCCGAGCAGGTTCTGACGGAAGCGGCCCTGTTTGCCCTTGAGGGCGTCGGACAGCGATTTGAGCGGCCTGTTGGACTCGCCGGTCTTGACGGCGTTCGCCTTGCGCGAATTGTCGAAGAGAGCGTCGACGGCTTCCTGCAGCATCCGCTTTTCGTTGCGGAGAATGACCTCCGGAGCGCGGATGTCGATAAGTTTTTTCAGGCGGTTGTTCCTGATGATCACCCTGCGGTACAGGTCGTTGAGGTCGGACGTCGCGAAACGGCCGCCTTCGAGCGGTACGAGGGGACGGAGCTCCGGCGGAATGACCGGAATCACCTCCATCACCATGTACTCCGGCTTGTTGCCTTCGTAAACATAGGGCTCGGGAAGTTCGTCTTCCGGGAAAAGGCCGACAGGCTTTTTGCGTGATTTCTTGTGCGGTTCGTAGCTCTTGCGGAACGCTTCGACAACCTTGAGCCTCTTGAGGGCATCGGTGCGCTTCTGCTCCGACGTGCTCTCGCGGAGTACCTTGCGAAGCTGGGCTGCGGAGGTGTCGAGGTCGATGTTCCTGAGAAGCAGGTGGATCGCCTCGCCGCCCATTTTGGCGACGAACTTGTCGGGATCGTTGTCGTCGAGGTCCTGGTTGTCTTCGTATTCGGTGATGATCTGGAAGTACTGCTCCTCGGTCAGGCGGTCGAGCTTCTTGATGCCCTGCTTTTCACCCGGTTCGCCGGGGTTGATGACCACGTAAACCTCGTAGTAGATGATCCTTTCGAGCTCCTTGGTCGACAGGTCGAGAAGAGAGCCGATCTTGCTCGGCACCGAACGGAAAAACCAGGTATGCACGACAGGCACGGCGAGCGAAATATGGCCCATACGCTCCCTGCGTACGCTCTTTGTCGTCACTTCGACGCCGCAGCGGTCGCAGATGATACCCTTGTAGCGCACCCTCTTGTACTTGCCGCAATAGCATTCCCAGTCCTTCGTAGGACCGAATATTTTTTCGCACATCAGGCCGTCACGCTCGGGCTTGAACGTACGGTAGTTGATGGTTTCCGGCTTCAGCACCTCGCCCTTCGAGTGGGCGAGGATGCTTTCCGGCGATGCGATGCTGAATTTTATCTTTGAAAAATCACCTTTCAACGGCGATGCACCCTGTGAAAATATCATAGTCTATATCCTTTTAAACGACTCTTTTTAACGCCTGTTAATGATGTTCATTCCAAAACAACAGCGTACTAAGGAACCTTGTCGTCGATACGAATCTCGAGGCCGAGGCCCTGCAACTCCCTGACAAGCACGTTGAAGGATTCGGGTATGCCAGGCTCCGGCAGGTTCTGGCCTTTGACGATCGCCTCGTAGGTCTTGTTACGGCCGATAACGTCGTCGGACTTTACCGTCAGCATCTCCCTGAGTATGTTCGCAGCACCGTATGCCTCGAGTGCCCAGACCTCCATTTCACCGAACCTCTGTCCGCCGAACTGCGCCTTGCCGCCGAGAGGCTGCTGGGTGATCAGCGAGTACGGGCCGGTTGAACGGGCGTGGATCTTGTCGTCCACAAGGTGGCTCAGTTTGAGCATATAGATATAACCAACGGTCACTTCGTCATCGAACTTCTCGCCGGTGCGCCCGTCGTACAGGCGGACCTTGCCGTGCCCCGGAAGGCCGGCTTTCTCGAGTTCTTTCTGCACCTCCTGGTAGGTCGCGCCGTTGAAAATCGGGGTCTTGAACTTGACGCCGAGTTTCTTTGCCGCCCAGCCGAGCGAAGTCTCGTAGAGCTGGCCGATGTTCATACGGCTCGGCACGCCGAGCGGGTTGAGAACGATATCGACCGGCGTTCCGTCTTCCATGAACGGAAGGTCCTCGACCGGCAGGATTTTGCCGACAACGCCCTTGTTGCCGTGGCGGCCGGCCATCTTGTCGCCGACCTGGATCTTCCTCTTCTGGGCGATGTAGACTTTCGCAAGCTCTTCGATGCCCGGAGGAAGCTCGTCACCGACGTTGATCTTGTATTTCTCGTTTTCGCGTTCGTCGGCAATGTCCTTCAGCTTGAAGCGGAACTCCTTGACGAGGTTGACGACGTTTTCGTTCACCTTGGCCGACTCCGCGACTCCTTTCGAGAAATCGATGGACTCGAGGAACGGCATGTTCGAGAATTTCGCCATCAGGGTATCGTCGAAAGCCGTACCGGGGGCGATGAGCTGTTTGCCTTTCTCGTTGTAAACGCCTGAAGAGACCTTGCCGTTCAGCAGCTGTTTCACCCATTTGGCGTAGCGCTTGCGAAGATCAGCCTCCTTGGAGTCGTAGCGTTTGTCGGCAGCCTCCATTTTTTCCTTGACGTCCAGACCGACTTTTTTCTTGCGGCTGAAAAGCTTCGTCTTGATGACAATGCCCTTCATGCCGGCCGGCACATGCATCGAAGCGTCCTTGACGTCGCTCGACTTGTCGCCGAAGATGGCCCTGAGAAGCTTTTCTTCCGGCGTGGGATCGCTTTCGCCTTTCGGCGTGATCTTGCCGACCAGGATGTCGCGTTCCTTGACTTCCGCGCCTATACGGACGATACCGTTTTCGTCGAGGTTGCGGAGCGCCTCTTCGCTGACGTTGTAGATGTCACGGGTGAACTGCTCTTCTCCGCGCTTCGTATCGCGGACGTTCGCTTCGAACTCGTGAATGTGGATTGAGGTGAAGACATCGTCATACACGAGCCGTTCGCTCAGGATGATGGCGTCCTCGAAGTTGTACCCGCGCCATGGCATGAATGCCACAAGGACGTTCTTGCCGAGTGCGAGCTCACCGTTTTCCGTCGACGAACTGTCGGCGAGTACGGAACCCTTCTCAACTCTCTGGCCGATGTGCACGAGCGGCTTCTGCGAAATACAGGTGTCCTGGTTGGAGCGCTTGAACTTTATAAGCTTGTAAGTTTTCAGACCTTCGTCAGGGTCGAGCAGCGAAAGCGGCACATGGCTGTCGGTGCCGATATCGTAACGGACCTGTATCTGGTCAGCCGTAACGTTCTCCACCACGCCCTCTCCTTCGGCAAGAATGACCGAGCGGGAGTCGCGAGCAACCTTGGCTTCCATGCCGGTACCGACAACGGGAGCTTCGGAAGTCAGAAGGGGAACAGCCTGGCGCTGCATGTTCGCGCCCATGAGCGCGCGGTTACCGTCGTCGTGCTCGAGGAACGGGATGAGCGCGGCAGCTGCGCTGACGATCTGGACCGGAGATACGTCCATATAGTTGACCTGGTCGGACGGGACGACGGGATAGTCACCCTTGGTCCTCGCCTGAACGGCCTCTTCGGAAATCACATTCTTTTCGTCCATCGGAATGCTGACGGGGACCGTGATCTTGTTTTCCTCGTCCTCCGCGGAAAGCATGAGGACCTTGCTGGTCACCTTGCCCTTTTCGACAACACGGTACGGAGTCTGGATGAACCCCTTGTCGTTGATTTCGGCATAAACCGAAAGCGATGAAATAAGACCGATATTCGGACCTTCAGGGGTCTCGATCGGGCAGAGCCTTCCATAATGGGTGTAATGGACGTCGCGAACCTCGAAACCTGCACGCTCCCTTGTCAGACCTCCGGGACCGAGGGCGGAAACCCTCCTCTTGTTGGTCATCTCCGCGAGCGGATTGGTCTGGTCCATGAACTGGGAAAGCTGGCTTGTCGCGAAGAAGCTTGAAACCACGCTCGAAACTGTCCTCGCATTGATGAGGTCTGCCGGGGCGATCTTGTCCGAATCCCTCGAATTGAGCTTTTCGCGGACGTTCTTGCCCAGTCTTGCAAGGCCGATGACAAACTGCGCCGCAAGCTGCTCGCCGACCGAACGCACACGGCGGTTCGCGAGGTGATCGACATCATCCACATCGGCAAGCCCGTTGACGAGCTTGATGAGGTAGTTGATGACGGCGATGATATCGTAATGCGTCAGTACAAGGATCTCGCTGCCGACCGGCTCCTCGGAGAAGGACTGGATGGTCTGCAGTATCTTGTCGTGGATCGAATCCGAAAGCTGCTTCAGCTCCGGCTTCTGTGCCAGGTCTGCGTTGAGCTCTTCGAACTCCCTGCTTAACTTCTTTTCTATCCGGTAACGTCCGACGTCGCCGAGGTCGTATTTCTTCTGGTTGAAGAAGGTTCTCTCGAGGAAGCTCCTCGCGGCATCGATATCCGGTGCCTCGTTCGAGCGGAGTTCTTCGTAGACAATTTCGAGCGCTTCCTCTTCCGTTGCCGAACTGTCGTTCAGGATGGTATTGATGACAACTGACTTGTCAGGCCCCTTCTCGTTGCCGGTATAGGACTTCATGACCTTGACGGTCTTGTTGCCCGAAGCGATGATCTGCTCGAGAATGTCTTCGGTGATCGCCGTCCTTGCGCTGACGACTTCGCCGGTCTGCATATCGACGATGTCCGATGCGAGGTACTGGCCGACGATCTGCTCTTTCTTGCCCGATTTCAGCTGAACATCCTCGACGAGGTCGAAGAGTCCGAGAATATCCTCGTCGCGGGCAAACCCGATGGCACGAAGGAGGGCGGTGACCAGGAAGTTCTTCTTCTGGTCTATATAAACGAATATCTGGTTGTTGATGTCGGTCTGGAACTCAATCCAGGAACCCCTCGTCGGCACGATCTTGGCCGAATACATCTTCTTTCCGTTCGGGTGGATGGCTTCACTGAACACCACGCCCGGAGAACGGTGGAGCTGCGCTACCACGACACGTTCTGCACCGTTGACGATAAAGGTGCCGCGCTCGGTCATGTAAGGGATCCTGCCGAGGTAGACCTCCTGCTGGATGGTCTCCTTCCAGTCGGGTTCATCGGCTTCATCCTTGTAGGAGAGCTTGAGCTTCACTTTCAGCGACACATCGTAGGTGAGGCCACGTTCGATGCAGTCCTCGACGGTATATTTCGGTTTGTCGAAGCTGTATGAAATATATTCAAGCAGGTAGAGTCCCCTGGTGTCGGTAATGGGGAACGCACTGCGAAGGACACGTTCGAGCCCCTGGTCCTTCCTCTTGGCAAGGGGAACGCTGTCCTGAAGGAAATTATGGAATGAATCTAACTGAACCTTTAATAAATCGGGGGGATCGATAACACTCTGGATTTTGGAAAAGTCAATACACGGTGTTGTTGCGTCAGCCACTTTCACATGCACCTCGCTTTTATCAATTGGCATGAATTACTAACAGGGAAAGGGTCCGGAGTGGTTCGGAAAAGCTTTGAACAGCAAATGGAATCGTCACCGGATACCTTGTCCTGCAGTCACAGGAACTCTCATTTAACAGTACTTATACAAACGGACAAAGCTCCGCCTCTGGAAAAGGCGGAGCTTGCTCTGGTAATGACTCTTTTCAAAGATCACTTCAACTCTACTGTTGCACCTGCGTCCTTCAGCTCTTTTGCAATCTTTTCGGCTTCTTCTTTCGAGACGCCTTCTTTCACGTTTTTCGGAGCACCGTCAACGAGGTCTTTCGCTTCTTTCAGGCCAAGCCCGGTGATTGCGCGAACAGCCTTGATAACGTTGATCTTGCTTTCGCCGGCGGAAGCGAGAACGACGTTGAACTCGGTCTGCTCTTCCTGGGCCGGAGCATCGCCTGCTGCGGGAGCTGCTGCGACACCTGCGACGACGGCAGGAGCTGCGGTAACGCCAAATTTCTCTTCGAGCGCTTTGACGAGTTCGGAAGCTTCCGTAAGGGTCAACTTACCAATTTCCTCTACAAGTGTTTCGATAGACATTATTCCCCTCTCTTGTTTTATGGTCAATTAAAATAATTTCTTGAGTGCGTAATTTTTCCTGAAGGTCACTTCTTCTGCTTGGCGACCTGGTCGAGCACGCTGACGAGGTTCCTCATCACGGCGTTGACCACCATCGGCACGGAAGCGACCATATTGTTGACAAGACCGGCGACACGACCGATGTTTTCCGTTTTCGAAAGCATCTCGGAAAGCGCCGGAAGCGTATCGGCTCCGTAAACGACGCCGTCGATGGACGCCATCTTGAACTTGAGCGCCTCGTTGGTCTTGCTGAACTTCCTGATGACCTTTGCCGGAGCGATAGGGTCGTCGTAACTGAATGCCACACCGGTGGTGCTTTTCAGCCCTGCCGAAAGTTTGTCGGCGCCGGCGATGTCCTTCAGGGCTTTCTTGACAAGCGTGTTTTTCACGACACGGTATTCGATGCCCGCCTTGCGGAATTCGTTGCGGAGCTCGGCCATCTTCTGGACGTTCAACCCCTGGTACTCGGTCAGGTATATGCCCTGGGACCTGCTGATTTTTTCAGCGACTTCCTGGACGATCTGCTCTTTTGTATCTCGCTTCATCATATGAACACCCCCCTTTAGGCGACAAATTTTTCCATTTTTACCCTCACGCTCGGCGACATGGTGCTTGAAAGCGCGATACCCTGAACATACTGGCCTTTCGCCGCAGACGGCTTCAGACGGACAACCTCCTTGAGGAAGCTCGTGATGTTTGCAACAAGCTTGTCCGTTTCAAAAGACATTTTGCCGACAGGGGCGTGGATATTGCCCGCCTTGTCAACCCTGAACTCTATCTTGCCTGCCTTGACGTCCTTGACAGCCTTTGCGACATCCATCGTGACGGTGCCCGACTTCGGGTTCGGCATGAGGCCGCGTGGACCGAGGATCTTGGCAACCTTGCCGAGCTGGCCCATGACGTCCGGAGTGGCGATGATGACATCGACACCGGTCCAGCCTTCCTGGATCTTCTCGATATACTCTTCGAAACCGACCATGTCGGCCCCGGCCTCTTTCGCTTCCTCGACCTTGGCCTCCTTGCAGACGACAAGGACGGAAACTGTCTTGCCGGTACCGTGCGGAAGCATCACCGTGCCGCGGACAACCTGGTCCGCGTGGCGGGGATCGACCCCAAGTTTCACGGCGACATCGACTGTCGCATCGAACTTCACATCCGTGATCTCACGGACTTTTTCGACCGCATCGGAAAGATCGTACTCCTGGAGCCTGTCGATCTTCGTCAATGCATTCCTGTATTTCTTTCCTGCCATTACTGTTTTTGTTGTGTTGTGGTTGACATAACGGCCTGACGGCCTCCCACAGAGACATCCCCGCCTGCGGCGGATCAGCCCTGAACGATAATACCCATGCTTCTGGCGGTACCCATGATCATCTCTTCGGCACCCTTGAGATCGACCGCATTGAGGTCAGGCTTCTTCAGCTCGGCGATCTTGCGAACCTGCTCACGGGTGACGGTACCGACCTTGTTGCGGTTCGGCTCGCCGGAACCTTTCTTCAGCTGGGCTTCCTTGAGGAGAAGCACCGCGGCCGGAGGAGTCTTGGTGATGAAGGTGAACGACTTGTCGGAATAAACCGTGATCACCACAGGAATGATCATTCCGGCCTCTGACTGGGTCCTGGCATTGAACTGCTTGCAGAACTCCATGATGTTGACGCCTTTCTGACCGAGGGCCGGACCGACCGGAGGGGCCGGGTTTGCTCCGCCGGCAGGGATCTGCAGCTTGATGAAACCGATTATCTTTTTTGCCATATACTGTAACTATTCAGAAGCTTAAATAACTTAAGCACTATTATTGGGAAACTGACTTAACCTGTGAAAAATCAAGCTCTGTAGGTGTACTGCGACCAAAGAAGCTGATCATTACCTTGACCTTCATCCTCTCGGTGCAGACCTCGTGAACGACGCCGGTCAGCGAACTGAAAGGACCATCGATAACCTTGACCGAATCACCGACCTTGAACGGCGCCTCGACGACGGAACGATGCTCGAGGACATTTTCAGGCACAAGAATCTTCTCCACTTCTTCAGGGCGGAGCGGGGTGGGAACATCATCGACACCAAGGAAACCCATCACGGAAGGAATATCGAGAATAAGGTTCCTCGTCTGCTTGTCAAGCACCGCCTCGATAAGCACGTAACCGGGGAAGGCGTTCTTCGTGAGGCTTCTTTTCTTTCCGTTCTTCACCTCGACGAAACGCTCGTACGGGACATAGACCTGCAGGATCTTGTCGGAAAGGTTGCAGCGAAGCACTTCCGCCTCGATCCCTTCCTTGACCTTGCGCTCGTGGCCTGAATATATCCTCAGCGCATACCAGCGCGGTACCGGTATACCTGGAGCCTCCTCAGCCTTTTTTCTTGGACTCATCGAACCAGCCTTAACCTGTTGCTTACAATAACTTACCCATCATGAAATTGATAGCCTGATCGACGACGAAAGTGAACAGGGCAAGAATCCCCGAAACCGTCAGAACAACAACCGTCAGATCCTTAGTCTCATCTTTCGTCGGCCAGACAACCTTGCGCATCTCACTGACGACATCCCGATAATACTGACTTACCTTGCCGAAATATTTATTCATGAATGACAATCCGGAATAAACTTCAGTGAAACCATACTCTCCATGCACGTCAGGAGGGACTCGAACCCCCAACCTGCGGTTTTGGAGACCGCTGCTCTACCAATTAAGCTACTGACGTATCAACCCAAAACCTGAGCTGATGATCGGACTTGAACCGATGACCTCTTCCTTACCAAGGAAGTGCTCTACCGACTGAGCTACATCAGCCTTTGCAAGACGTGGGTAGGGGAGGATTCGAACCTCCGAAGACATATGTCGACAGATTTACAGTCTGTTGCGTTTAACCACTTCGCTACCTACCCGAGTTTTCATGAGCTGGTGATGGGACTCGAACCCGCAACCTGCTGATTACAAGTCAGCTGCTCTACCAATTGAGCTACACCAGCAGCTCATTTAAAAAACAGGGCAGGTAATATAATGAGAGGTTTAAAAAAATCAAAGAAAAAAGGATTTATTTCTCAGTCCCGAACGATTCCCGCAAACATACCCGAAAGCCGGACCGTAAATTTCCTGCTTGCAAGCCTTTGCGAAAAAGCGAGGATCGAGTCGAGCGTCGTCGGGAATACCCGAACCCGGTTGTCTTCCAGGCCCTTCAATGCAGCTTTCACGACTTTTTCTGCTCTGTAGATCGGAAGCCTGATACCGGAAGCGTCGTGCCCCGTCCTTTCAAGGAAGCCGGTATCGATAAAACCGGGGCAGACTACCACGACCCGGATCCCGCTTTTCGACGCCTCTGCATGGAGCGCCTCGCTCAAGGTGATGAGAAACGACTTTGTCGCTGAGTAGAGGGCAAGCCCCGGAACTCCCTGCAACCCACCGAGGGAGGCGACGTTGATAATCCCGCCCTTGCGCGCCGTGACCATGTCCGGCAGGAAGAGCCGGCTGAGTCGCGCTGCAGCCATCATGTTGACCGTCATGATCTCGTCGAGCTTTTCCGCCCGCAGCTCGTGGAATTCCCCCGCCCTCGACAATCCTGCGCAATTGACGAGAAGGCCGATATCGATGCCATTGTCCGCGCAGTAACCGTAAATCTGTGCCGGAGCGGCGGCATCGTTCAGGTCCGCCCTGAAGGCGCGGGCATCGACGCCATGCTTCGCGTTAAGCTCGGAAGCGAGCTCCCTCAGCTTTTCTTCAGAACGGGCTACCAGGACGAGATCGTTCCCCTTCGAAGCCAGCTCGCGGGCAAAGGCCTCGCCAATACCCATGGATGCTCCGGTTATCAAGCTATGCGGCATGATATCCCCGTCCCTGTTTATGCGGGGTCAACCCATTTTCCGTGCTCCCTGATGAGGCCGATCAGACGGTCGACCGCCAGGTCCTCGGAAATATTTTCTTCGACGCATTCACGGCCGACATAGAGGCTGATGCGGTTCTTTCCCGCACCGACATAGCCGAAATCCGCATCGGCCATTTCGCCGGGACCGTTGACGATGCACCCCATGATGCCGATCTTCAGGCCTTTCAGGTGGGAGGTCCTCCGCTTGATGGCCGCCGTGGCGTGCTCGAGGTCGAAATAAGTGCGGCCGCATCCCGGGCAGGAGATGAATTCAGTCCTCGACATCCTGACCCTGGCACCCTGGAGGATATTGAAGGCAAGGCTGATTTCGTCATCGGCCGATAGAGGCGTTTCGAGAGCAAGCATGTCTCCAAGGCCATCGCAGAACAGCGTGCCTGCCTGTATGGAACTGTCGATGATGGTTTCGAGCCTGTCCGCGGAATCCCCCCTGAACCGCACGACCACGGGATAGTCGATACTCCTCTCGCTGAAAGCCTGCAGAAGCTTCCTTGTGGCGAACAGCGTCATCGGGGAAACGACGGAAAACAGGATCCTTTTTGCGCCCTGGCTGTGGAGTTTTCCGGCAATGCTCGCAAGAACTTCCGCAGGCACAGCAATCCCGGTCTTCTCATGCACGAAAGAGATCTCGACGGCTGCGCGCCGGGGCGCAAGAATGGCATCCAGCAACTCCCTTTCGAGCATTTCGCCCTCGATGATATCGAGCCTCGCCTTAGAAACCATACCGAGCAGTTTCAGGAAAATGGAAGGGTCCGATGTGGAAGCGGCGACATGTGCGGCGGTATCCCCGAGCCCTGCAAGCAGTTCTTTCAGCAACGCAAGATCGTTTTCCGAGTTCACGCGAACGCCGGCAACTTCCGAACGGATGGCATCCCGGGGCTTTGCGGGGGCAAGCCGGGCTGAAATCTCCGCAAGGGCCGCATCGAACTGTTCAAGCTGGGCATGCACTTCGGTTTCAACCTTCGGCGTTTGATCGCCGCCCACCTCGAAATCAGCAATCGAGGCCGGAATGGTAATTCTCCTGCTGTAGGAAAACGGATTGAAAGGGGCCGCTGGAAACCCTTGCTGCCCCGAAGCACTGTTCCTGCTTTCGATCACCTGTTTCAGAGGCTGTATGCCCCGATCGCCTTTGACCGAATGGTAATCGTTATACTTCCTGACAATGGCAAAACCCACGGGCACTTCGTTGACCGGGTCTTCGGTAAGGGATACCCTGATGGTGTCGCCAAGCCCGTCCTCGAGGAGAGCGCCGATGCCCATGGCGGACTTGATGCGCCCTTCATCGCCGTCGCCTGCTTCCGTGACGCCGAGATGGAGCGGATATGCATGGAGGAGCTCCCTGTCGGCTTTTTCGACCAGCAGCCTGTATGCCTGGATCATGACACGGACATTCGAGGACTTCATCGAAAAAAGGAGATCGCAGTAACCCATATCCTCGCATATCCTCGCAAACTCGAGCGCAGCTTCGACCATTCCCTCCGGGGAATTCCCGTAGCGGCTCACCACCCTGTCCGAAAGCGAACCGTGGTTCGTACCGATCCTCATGGATGCACCGAAGCGGCGGGCTTTCTCGACAAGCGGCGCGAACTCTTCGCGGACATGCTCCAGCTCCTGCAGGTACTCCGCATCCGTATAGCTGTCGGAGGAAAACTTCTGCTTCGTGGCATAGTTCCCAGGGTTGACGCGGATGTTTTCTACGAACTCCACGGCTTTCATCGCCGCCTTTGCGGAAAAGTGGATATCGGCTACAAGCGGGGTATCGATCCCGTCACGACGCAACCTCTCCCGGATGACCCCGAGGTTTTCGGCATCTTTTTCGGTAGGGACGGTCAGGCGGATAATCTCGCAACCTGCGTCGTAGAGCCTTCTGCACTGCTGAACAGTTGCTTCGGTATCCATGGTATGGGTGTTGGTCATGGACTCCACCCTGATTGGCTGGTACCCGCCCAGAGAGATCTTGCCGAAGGCAACTTCCCTGGTCAGGCGGCGACGGTACTGGTACATTGAATCGGTGATACTGATGATGAAAGTCTATTTATCCCTGATGATGAACAGGGTTTCCCCTTCCCTGCGAAAATTGTATTTCTCCCTTGCGGCTTTTTCGATGCTGTCGGGATCCTTTGCGTGCTGAATTCGAATTTCGTTTTCAACCACCTTCTTCCGGGCGTTCTGCAGGCGGTCGAGCAGGATGCGGTGCTCAGCTTCCATACGGATCCTTTTGACAATCCCGAGGTCGTCGAACAGGAACCAGATGACGAACAGGGCAATTGCCACCCGAAGAAACACTTTTTTCGGGTTGGCGCGAACATAGTCCCATAGCCTGTTGAACATTTTTTTCAAACCATCCATACGAGTCATACCTGGAGCGAGGAAAGATCGGACTGTACTGCGGCACTCAGGGAAAAACAGAGAAGGAACCCTGCAGGCAGGGTCCCTCCGCTTCAAATTGCATAAAAAAACTTATACGCGGAATGCCTTCCTTCCGGGATAGCGGGCCTGATCGCCAAGCTCTTCCTCGATACGGAGCAGTTCGTTGTACTTGGCCATACGGTCCGAACGCGACATGCTGCCGGTTTTGATCTGGCCCGCATTGGTCGCGACGGCAATCTGTGCGATGGTGCTGTCTTCGGTTTCACCGCTTCTGTGGCTGATGACCGAAGTATAGCTGTTGCATTTGGCAAGATCGATCGCCTGCAGGGTTTCGGTCAGGGTGCCGATCTGGTTGACCTTGATGAGGATCGAATTGGCCGTCTGTTTTGCAATGCCTTCCCCGAGCCTGCGGCTGTTGGTGACAAAGAGGTCGTCACCGACAAGCTGCACGCGCGAGCCGATCTTTTCGGTAAGCAGTTTCCACCCTTCCCAGTCGTCCTCGGCCATGCCGTCCTCAATGGAAATGATGGGATAGGCGCTTGCCCATTTTTCCCAGTATTCAGCCATCTGCAGTGAGGTGAGTTCCTGTTTGGAAGATTTCTTGAATACATACATTTTCTTCGCGGTATCGTAGAACTCGGAGCTTGCCGGGTCGAGTGCGATCATGACCTGCGCTTCGCCGAGCCCGCCCTTGTCCGTCGGGGAACCGGCCTTGTAACCTGCTTTGCCGATAGATTCGATAACCAGCTCGATCGCCTCTTCGTTGGAACGCAGGTTCGGTGCGAAACCGCCTTCGTCGCCGACAGCCGTGCTCAGGCCTTTGCTCTTGAGCAGCGACTTCAGGGCATGGAAAATCTCGGCACCGCAGCGCAAGGCGTCGGAATAGGAGGAGAAGCCCGCAGGCATGATCATGAATTCCTGGAAATCGACAGTGTTGTCCGCATGGGCGCCGCCATTGAGAACATTCATCATCGGCACAGGCAGGGTATTTGCCATGGTACCGCCGATATAACGGTAGAGAGGAAGGCCGCTGTATTCGGCTCCTGCTTTCGCACACGCGAGCGAAACACCGAGAAGCGCATTTGCGCCCAACCTCGATTTGTTCGGGGTCCCGTCAAGCGCGAGAAGCTTCTGGTCGATCTCTTCCTGCTCGGTAACGAGCATCCCTTCCAGGGCATCGTTGATCACGGTATTGACATTGCTGACCGCCTTGAGCACACCCTTGCCAAGATAAACCCCGGCATCACCGTCCCTGAGTTCGACTGCCTCGTGAACACCGGTCGATGCACCGCTGGGGACAGCGGCTCTGCCGAACGAACTTTCAGTATAGACATCGACTTCCACTGTCGGGTTGCCTCTCGAGTCAAGGATCTGGCGTGCAAGTATCTTTTTGATTATCGGCATAGGAAAAAATGTTATGTTTTTGTGAATGCAGGTAAACACTGAAGGCATGTCATCGCCGAAACAGATATAAAATATATTCTTTTTTACCTGCCATTTCATCGCCGATGCATCAGCAAATCAGACTTTTTTTTGTTTATTGTTTCTTGTTCCCTTTTCCGCCAGTGAAACACTACACCATGGTCTTCACAAGCAAAAGCCCGCAAGATCACCATTAAATCCAATCAAGGAGTCCAGCCATGCAAGCCGTTCAACCGGACAAACTGCGCAATATCGTCATTACTGGTCATGCAGGATGCGGCAAGACCATGCTTTCGGAATCGCTCGCCTATACCATGGGCGTCATAAACAGGCTTGGAAGCATCGATGAAGGAACCACCATTTCGGACTACTCGGCCGATGAAATACAGAAAAAGCACAGCCTCAACACCAGCCTGATCCACGGCTTCTGGAACGACATAAAACTGAACATCATAGATACACCGGGACTTCTCGATTTCCACGGCGACGTGAAATCGGCGATGCGTGTTGCCGATACCGTCCTGATCACCGTCAATGCATCGACAGGTGTGGAGGTGGGTACCGACACCATCTGGGAGTATACCAGGGAGTACTACAAGCCCACCATGTTCGTTCTTTCCAAGCTCGATGCCGACAGGGCGGGTTTCACCGAGACCATCCAGCAGCTCAGGGAGCATTTCGGCCATCTGGTAACCCCGATCCAGTTCCCTGCAGAGGAAGGTCTCGGACACCATGTCCTGATCGACATCCTGCTCATGAAACAGCTCGAGTTCACTCCGGACAAACCCGGCAGCATGACGGTTTCCGACATTCCCGACCTCTATCTGAAAAAAGCCGAAGAACTCCACCAGCAGCTTGTCGAAGCGGTCGCAGAAACCGACGAGAACCTGATGAACAAGTTTTTCGAGGAAGGCAACCTCTCCGAGGACGAACTGCGCAACGGCATCAAATCAGCCCTTGTCACCCGCACCTTCTTCCCGGTCTTCTGCACCTCTCCGCTTCACCTCATCGGCACGGAACGCCTCCTGAACGTCATCACCAACATCTGTCCGTCACCGATCGAACGCGGCCCCGAACACGGGATCTGCACCCTCGATGAAACCGAAAAACTCCTGCAGCCCGATCCGCAGGGCCCTACCATCGCCTTCATCTTCAAGACCATGTCCGAACCGAGGGTAGGCGAAGTTTCCTATCTGCGCGTCTACTCGGGTCACCTCGAATCAGGCCATGAACTGATCGATGTCCAGACAGGACAGCTTGAAAAACCCGGCCAGGTCTACACCATGCTCGGCCAGAAAAAACTTCCGGTCGACAGCCTCCTCGCCGGAGACATTGGCATGGTGGTGAAACTGAAGGATGCCCACACGAATGATACTCTCGCCGACAAAGGCACCAGCTGCAGGATCTGCCCCATTATTTTCCCCGATCCCATGCTTGCCACGGCAATCGTGCCTGTCGCCCAGGGTGACGAGGAAAAGATTTCGGTCGGCCTCCACCACCTCCATGAAGAAGATCCGAGTTTCACGGTCGAGCACGATGTCGAGTTCAACCAGACCATCCTGAAAACGTTGGGAGAAACGCATCTCGATACCATCATCAGCAGGCTCCAGGCGAAATTCAACGTGAAGGTCGATATCTCCCCGATCAAGATACCCTACCGCGAAACGATCCGCATCCCTTCCTCAGCCCAGGGGAAATACAAAAAGCAGTCTGGAGGACGCGGCCAGTATGGCGATGTCTGGATACGCCTCGAACCCCTGCCGAGGGATACAGGCTTCGAATTCGCGAGCGAAGTTGTCGGCGGCGTCGTACCTACCCGCTACCTGCCTGCCGTTGAAAAGGGGCTTCGCGAATCCATTTCAAGCGGCATCCTTGCGGGGTATCCCGTCGTGGACCTCAAGGCTGTAGCCTATGACGGCTCGCATCATCCGGTAGACAGCTCGGAATTCGCATTCAAAATCGCTGCAAGCATGGGCTTCAAAAGTGCATTCGACAAGGCGAAACCCTTCCTTCTCGAACCGATCTATGCTCTGCAGGTTTATGCTCCCGATCAGTACACCGGGGAAATCGTAGGAGATATTTCCAGCAAGCGGGGAAAAATTCTCGGCATGGATGCGGACGTGAGGATGCAGGTAATCAGGGCGCTCATTCCTCAGTCAGCGCTGACGACGTTCCATCATGCCCTTACACGCATGACACAGAGCAGGGCAAGGTATTCCTACAAATTCAGCCATTACGAGGAAGCTCCACCGGATGTCGCACAGCAGATCATCAGTGCTAAAGAAAAGGAATCAACTGAAAAATAACTGACATCGAGGCTGTCCCGGATGGATGCCCGATAACGTAAAAGGCCGCTTCCAGCAGCCTTTTACGTTATCGGGATGGGCTTGTGCCTTGCCGGGCAAGGGGAAGTGAATGTCAGTCGTGAATCGAGAACAATGCTGGTCAAAACTACGATATTGAGGTTGCCGGGTTGCCGATACCATGAATGAGAT
>CAIYPU010000136.1 GCA_903928225.1 uncultured Chlorobiaceae bacterium | reverse complement strand
TTCCCGAAAACTTCCTGAAATCAGTTTTTCGGGATGAAGCCTACAAATTCTCGGATTGGTTTGCAGAAAAACTGAAGCCTGGGAACCTGAAGGTCACGAAAACTGTGCGAAACCAGTGGGCAATGGTGTGGTTTCATCTCCGAGAGACCGACAAACGAGAAAACGTGGAGGAGATGAGCGCTGCCATTGAGTGGGCGCGTGGTGATCCTTTCTGGACGACGAACTTCAAGTCCCCGTTGAAGTTGCGACGTAAGAACAGTGAGGGGATCATGTACATCGATGTGTTCATCGAACAGTTTCGAAAACACCAAAACGGGCGTGGAAATGGAAAGGTTGGCAGTTGTACACCCGATCAGTTCAACGAACTCCTTGGCTGGATCAAGAGTAATCCAGCGATACCGGCCTGATAAAGGTGAGTTGTCGCTCTACGAAGGGAAACTTCTCGATGAGCACACCAGTGCAAAACTTGTACTCGATGTCATCACTGCTTTCAGGTACTCCCAGCACAAGGCCAAGCTTCTCCTCGAAATGATGGCCGATGAGAAGTTCACCAACGAAAGGGCTGTGGATGCCGTTAAGCACGTCATGAAGGAGCACGTTGCCTGGGGACAAGAGCCTCCAATCGGTGCGTTCATCAAGTTTGACCAGAAGTGCAAAATCTTCAGCATCCAGCAAATGAACGCCCTGGTCCACAAGGGGGAATACCAGCCTCAGGATTTTGCCATTGTTCGCATCGAGGGCGTATCTGCTTGCCGGTCAGCTGCAGGAAAGCTCCCGCTTTTTGCCCTCAAAGCGGATATCGACCGTTACAAACTGACGACCAGAGAGCCGATTTATTCTGGCCAAGAGTGGCCGGATTAACCCATAATCCCCAGAATCCTTCGATGAGAAGTTGTCGTACCGATGCGGAAACCGTCATACTCGATGAGGAGACCGTGATTGTTGAGAGGAAGTTTGATAAGTCCGCCTGTGACAAAGCTCTGAATGTTGAGCCCTGGCAGGCTATCTGGCAATCCACTGTGATCCATGCACAAAGCCGTAATGAAGCGATCAAGATGATGGAGGAGCGTATCAAGCGGAAAAAGCGCCTCAGGCAACTCGAGGACTATTTCCGGCAGAGGAGGATCCAGAGAGCTGTGGATGAACTGCTTGCGAAGCACGGGAAGTCCAGGTGAACCTGGACAGCGCATTTTCCCCGTTTGTATGATTCCTCCCGTTTCATAGTGTGCAGCATGGCAAAAAGCAAGTATAACAGCGATTTCCTGCAACTGGTCGAAATGTACCTGCGGGAGGGAATGACGGAAATCCAGGCCGCCAAGCGCCTTGGTGTTTCGAAAACAACATTTGAGCAATACAAGGTTCAGTATCCGGACTTTCTTGCTGCCATAAAAAAGGGCAAGGCTCCAGTTGATTTCGAGGTTGAGCAATCGCTTTTGAAGCGAGCCCTTGGGTACGAATACACTGAACGGAAGGTTGAGACTGCGGAGATCGAGACAGAGGATGGTTCCCTGCCAGTTCCTGGCAAGAAGGTGACGGAAACCATAAAGCAGGTTGTTCCCGATGTGACAGCCCAGATTTTCTGGTTGAAGAACCGGCAGCCTCAACGGTGGCGTGATGTGAAAGGAGTTGAGTTGACAGGCAAAAACGGTGGCCCTGTCCAGCAAGAGCAGTGTATAACAGCTCCTGAAGTGGTCAAGGCGGTGAAGGATTTAGCCGCGAGTTTCCTATGAGCAACGATTCCAGGCCAATCCTCCATTGGGAGGATATGACCGCAGTGCATCGTGAAGCGTTGCGGGTTTCATGTGAGGGCAGTTTTGCGGCTTTTCTCCGCTATTTCTTCCAGCTCCTGCAGGGACAGCGCTTTCTGTGGAACTGGCACCATGCTCTGTTCTGTCAGCTTGCAGAGGACATTTACCACCAGAAGTATGACCGAGTGATCATCAACTGTCCCCCTGGATCAACAAAGACGGAGATTTGGAGCATTCACTGGCCGGCATGGTGCATCATCCAGTGCCTCAAAAAAGGTCTACCGAGCCGATGGCTGCCGATATCCTATTCCGATGACCTGGTAACGGAGAACGCTTCCAGAGTGAAGGATATCATCGATTCCGAGCCTTTCCAGGCTTTTTGGCCGTTGGAGCTGAGTCAGACTACCAGGGGGAAATCTGATTGGCTTTACCAAGACAGAAACTCCAAACAGCACCGAATGTTCGGAACGTCTCTCATGGGCCAGGTTACTGGCCGTCGAGCCGGGTTCATGATCGATGCCACTTTTACAGGAGCACTTATCATCGATGATCCACTGCCGCCCCGCGATGAAGGCGGTAAAAGGATGGCCAAGAGCAACACAGCCCTGAACAAGGTCGTTCGGTCCAGGTTGGCCCACAACAGCGTTCCTATCGTGATGATTCAGCAGCGGATCGGGAATGGCGACAGCACGGATTTCATGATGGGGGACAAAACCCCTGACACATACACCCTGTTCAAGGTTCCGGCCATGCTGGACAGGGAATACTTGAATTCACTGCCGGAAAACATCCAGGAGGCGATTGTGAGGGACACGGGTTTCGATGGTGAAAAGACAAGCTACTGGCCGTCAAAAGAGCCAACAGATGCTCTGAAAGCGTTCGAGAAGTCCGATCCGTTCACCTTTTCCAGTCAGTACCAGCAGAACCCTGATGAGGCCCTTCTCGAGGGAGTGATTTACCAGGAAGAAATCGAAAAGATGATCGAGGAAGGCCGGGTGTGCCGCATACCAGTCGAGCCGAGCCTGCAGGTTTACACCTTCTGGGATCTTGGTATGGGCGATTACATGAGCATTTGGCTGGTGCAGTTTTTCCGCATGGAGATTCGTTTGGTGGCCTACTACCAGAACCAGGGCAAAGGGATTTCCCATTACATCAACTGGCTGCACGATTTCAAGCAGAAGCACAAGATCGTCTATGCGGCCCATTACGGCCCGCATGACCTTTCTGTTCGCGAACTGATGGGCGATGGTCGGTCAAGGCAGGCAATCGCCGAAGAAATGGGGCTTGAATTTGAGCTTATCCCCAGAGTGGCGAACAAGCGTGACAGCCTTGATGCATTGCGGCCGCTTTTCTCCAGGATATTCATCGATCCTGACCGCTGCAACCATGATGCCTTGAACCCTGATCACAGTGTCCGCGGCTATGAAGCGCTTCGAAAGTATCACCGTGAGTTTGATTCAGACAAGCAGATCTTCAACGACAAGCCGGAGCACGATTGGGCGAGTAACCCTGCAGATGCGTTGCAGCAGTTGGGGCTTGCATGGGGGGACGTTGAGGCCTCGTTGCAAAGCCCGAAATCCGGTTCTTCTTCTTCCTCTGGTGGCGGTTGGATGAGTGCATAACGATAACAAACATGACTATGTTACCTGGTTCTGAGCCGATCAAAGCTGACGATACAAGCACAAAAGATGATTTCCTCCGCGTTGCGCGTGAGCGGTACGTGACAGCAACAACGTACTGGCGGGACAATTACTACAACGCCCTGGAGGATCTCAACTTCACCTACATCGAGCAGTGGGATCAGAAAACAAGGGATGCCCGCGCTGACCGTCCATGCCTGACTCTCAATAAACTGCCAACCTTCATTGACCAGGTGGTTGGCGACATTCGTCAGAACCGGCCATCGATCAAGGTTCACCCTGTCGAGGCGGATCATCGTGTGGGACCACAACCTGCAGGGCCGCAAGGAGGGATAAAGGCCGGACGGGTGCCGAATCTGGCCGGCACAAAGGATTACAGTGAGGCCGAACTTCGCAATGGCTTGATTTACAACATCTGGAACATGAGCGATGCTGATAGCCATACGGACACAGTAGCGCAGCATTCCGTTGAAGGTGGGTTTGGGTTTCTCCGGGTACTATCTGCTTATTCGAGTGATGATACCTTTGATCAGGATCTGCTTATCAAGAGCATTCGGAACCGATTCTCAGTTCTGTTCGATCCCCTGGCAACGAACGAGCCCGATTTCTCTTGTGCCAACTGGTGCTTTATTTCGGAGCTGATGAGGCGCAAAGAGTTCATCAAGCGTTACCCGGATGCCACTCTCGGCGACATGGGTGACCAGGTGATCGGTGAGGATTGGCATTTGTGGTTCAACGAGGACATGGTGAGGGTGGCTGAGTATTTCTACCGGGAGCCAGTCAAACGGAAGCTGTTGATGCTGTCAAGTGGTGAAACTGTGTGGGAGGATGAAATTCGACAGGTTCTCGATGAACTTCGGGCCGCTGGAGTTGAAGTCACCAGAGAACGTAAGGTTTCAACTTACAAGGTGATGTGGTGCAAGATCACAGCCCGTTCGATTCTCGAAAAGCCCTACGAAGTGCCGTTTCGTACCATACCAATTGTTCCTGTCCTGGGCAAAGAGGTTGTCATCGGTAACCAGGTACATTACCGTGGCCTGATCAGGTACGCCAAGGATGCACAGAAGATGCACAACTACTGGCTTTCCTCCGCTACAGAGCGTGTTGCACTGGCTCCGAAGCAGAAGTTCATTGCAGATGCAAAAAGTGTCGAAGGGTTTGAACAAGAGTGGGCCAATGCAAATTCTTCTGCAAAAGCATTGCTCCGGTACAAGGCCCGTCCTGATGTTATTCCTCCTGCCCCCGTTGCACCCCCGAACATGCCCGCTGCCGAGCTGCAGTTGGCTTTGGCCGGTTCGGATGAGATAAAAGCCACTACG
>CAIYPU010000135.1 GCA_903928225.1 uncultured Chlorobiaceae bacterium | reverse complement strand
CCTGAGCCGCCACAGCAGGAACCGTTACGTCGGGGAGGAAATCGGCAGGGGCCGTTCCCTCGACGATGTCATCAGTCACATGAACATGATTGCCGAAGGGGTACTTTCATCGAAGGCGGTCTACGACCTCGGCCGTTCACTCGGTGTCGAAATGCCCATCACGCAGGCGGTCTATGAGATGCTGTTCGAGAAAAAGCCCGTCGAGCAGGCTATCCTGGACCTCATGACCCGTGATCCGAAGGCGGAACGGGATTGAGCTGCGGGTAGGTATGTTTTTCCGGTATCTCGTACCAGACGTTTTTTCCCGACTGGCAGGTGCACTCCTTCCATGAGCTTTCCTCGATATCGATGCGGATAACGCCGCAGGGAGCGAGGCTGTCTATTTTTTTTCCACCGAAAAGGCTTGCGAACTCAAGAAGCGACGGGTTGTGGCCGAAAATCATCACGGTCCTGCACTCTTCGGGGATTTGCCTGATCGTTTCGAAGATCGTGCCGGCGTGTGCATCGTAAAGTTCCATTTTCTCCTCGATGCGGTTTTCCGGATACCCGAGGATGACCGAAAAGAGCTTGGCTGTGGTCAGCGCCCGTACCGCCGGGCTCGATATCATCAGGTCGGGCTGTATCTTTTTTTCCTTCAGCACCTTTGCCATCACTGGAGCTGTACGGAGCCCCCGGTCGCTCAGCGTCCTGTCGAAATCATTCATGATGCCGCTCTCCCAGCCGGACTTGGCGTGACGGACGATGTAGAGTGTTTTCATCTGAAAATGAGATAATCTTTACGTTCCCCGGCTCTTCATGCAGCAGGTTATATTATTGGAAGATAGGGCTTTCCTGAATTTCAATCATGCTTTTCGGGCGAAATTCCGATACCTTTTTTTCCGGTCCCCTGATTTTTTCAGTGTCCAATTTACTGTATCATGATCAGTGCCGGCAGCAGTTCCGAATCTTTTCGAAACAAACGGAGAACATTCAATGATGAACAATTCAGTTGCAGGTTTTGCCACAACTGCGACTGTCGAGAAACCGTTTCCGCCAAAAAGGCAGTGAAGCACAACCGGGGCGGCAGAAACTGGCTGAACCCGCAACCCGAGCCTCCAAAAACGCCTGAACAGACCCTGATCAAATGAACCTCTCTTTTGCAGGCACGGGATGCGCTGCCGCTTATTTGCAGCGGAACAGGTAACGCTCCTTGAGCGCCATGATCCTGCGGTAGGAGAGGTCGATGCGTTTTTCAGGGATTATTTTTTTCTCGACAAGCGTGCGCAGTATCGCTGCGGCTTTCGACGCGATGTCGGGATCGAAGGAGGTGTTATTGCCGAACAGCAGGATATCCACCCCGGCCTCTACGGCCAGCCGTATCGATTCCTCGAGCCCGTAGCGGTCGGCGATGGCCTTCATCTGCATGTCGTCGCTCACGATAACTCCCGTGAACCCGAGCTTTTTGCGCAACAGGCCGTCCAGCACCGGTTTCGAAAGCGTTGCCGGATATTGCGGGTCGAGCTTTCCATTGAAGACGTGCGCGGTCATCACGGCATCATGGTAGCCTCCGGCTATGAGGGCACGGTAAGGCTCCAGCTCTTTTTCGGACCAGCTCGAGGTGATGTCGGTGAAATCGAGGTGAGTGTCGGTCGTGGAGCTGCCGTGTCCGGGGAAGTGTTTCAGGGTTGAAATGATCCCTTCTTCATGGAAGGCGTCAACGGTAATGCGGTCGTTCCGGGCGACAACGGCGGGATCGGCGGAAAAGCTCCTTCCGAGTTTTCCGATCACAGGGTTCTGCGCATTGACGTTCACGTCGGCGACCGGGGCGAAGTTCATGCCGATATGCATGGCCTTGAGCGTACGGGCGGTCCGGAGCGCCGCCGCCATGGTGCTGTCGGGATTGTCGAGCTCACCGAGATGGGCTGCGGATACGCTGGGCGGGAACCCTTTCGACGGTTTCAGCCGGTTCACCCGGCCTCCTTCCTGGTCGATCGCTATCAGCAGCGGTATTTCGGAAAGCTTCTGCAGGTCGAGGGTAAGCCGGGAGAGCTGTTCCGGGTTGCTGACGTTCCTCGATGGTGAATGGAGGGGGACGTCATAGTCGAAAAGCACCACGCCGCCGATCAGCCTTTTCCTGATGTCTTCGGCAATCCCGGGGGCCTCGGCAACGGTGAAGCCCCGGAAACCGATCATGAGCATCTGGCCGATTTTGATCGAGAGGCTGTCCCTCTTCTCGAATGCCGAAAGCGGCTGCGGCATCATGAACAGCATGAGGAGCAGGAGGGGATAAAGTGTTTTTTTCATTGGCCGGGTGCTTTCAGTCCGTTAAACAGCAGTTTTTTTCAGGGTGAGCTCGCCCTTTTCAAGCTCGACGGATACGCTGTCGCATTCCTGCACCTCGCCGGAGAGGATAAGCTCCGAAATCCTGTTGGTGATTTTACGCTGCATGACCCGTTTGAGAGGCCTGGCGCCGAATGCCGGGTCGAACCCCGCATTGGAGAGCCACTCTGCCGCCTCGTCGGTAATCGTGAGGCTGATGTGCTGGCGCTGTGCCGTTGAACTGATACGGTTGAACTGGATCAGGACGATCTTCTTCAGGTCTGCTTTTGTCAGCGGTGTGAAGAGGATGACTTCGTCGATGCGGTTCAGGAACTCGGGGCGAACCTTCTGCTTGAGGAGCTGGAAAAGCTTGTCCTGCAGGCCGGAAAGAACGGCTTCACGGTCCTCTCCGTCGATTTTCTCCATCTCCGCCTGGATGAGCTGGGCCCCGATGTTGCTGGTCATGATGATGATGCAGTTCTTGAAATTCACCGTGTGCCCTTTGCTGTCGGTCAGGCGCCCGTCGTCGAGAATCTGCAGCAGGATGTTGAACACGTCGGGATGCGCTTTCTCGATCTCGTCGAGCAGCAGCACGCAGAACGGCTTGCGCCGGACGGCCTCGGTGAGCTGTCCACCCTCCTCGTAGCCGATATAGCCTGGAGGCGCCCCTACGAGCCTGCTCACGGTGTGTGATTCCATGTATTCGCTCATGTCGATGCGGACCAGCGCATCTTCGTCGTCGAAGAGGTACTCGGCGAGCGTCCTTGCAAGCTCGGTTTTCCCGACACCCGTAGGTCCGAGAAAGATGAACGAGCCTATCGGGCGCTTTTCGTCGCCCATCCCTGCACGAGAGCGTTTGACCGCTTCGCTGACGGCGTTCACGGCTTCGTCCTGTCCGATCACGCGGCGGTGCAGCTCCTCTTCGATGTGCAGCAGTTTCTGGCGTTCGGACTGCAGCATCTTGCTGACCGGGATGCCGGTCCATTTCGAAACGATGTCGGCGATGTCTTCCGCATCGATCTCCTCTTTCATGATGAGGTCGCCGGCCGTTTTCTTCTCCTCGATTTTTTTCCGGTTTTCCTCGAGATCACGCTCGATCTGTACGGTTTTTCCGTAGCGGATCTCGGCTACCTTGCCGTAGTCCCCCTGGCGTTCGTACTCTTCCGCCTGCACCCTGAGCTGTTCAAGCTGGGACTGGAGATCGCGCGACGCTTTGATAAGCTCCTTTTCCCCATCCCATTTTGCCTTGATTACCCTCTGTTCCTCGGCAAGGTTGGCAAGCTGTTTTTCTATCTCTTCAAGTCGTAGTTTCGTATCGGCGGTACTCATGCTGTTTCAGGATTTGATTCGGGCTGTGAATAGCCAATTATTGTTGTAAATTTAAGGCTCAGAATATGAAAGTCACAATCGGCATAGCCGTTAACTGATACAAGAACAACGGATAACATCGTGCAAAAGTTCTCTCTCGGCCCCTTGTCGGTGCCTGATGAAAATGTTCCGCTCCTGATTGCCGGACCCTGTGTTATCGAAAACCGGGCGATGGCCTTTGAAATTGCCGGAGAGCTCGATCGCATAAGTCGGGAACTTGGGGTGCGCTTCATTTTCAAGGGGTCCTACAGGAAGGCGAACCGTTCTTCCGGGATGTCGTTCAAGGGGATCGGCGATACCGAAGCGCTGGAAGTGCTTGCCGCCGTGAGGGAGGCTTATGGCATGCCGGTGACGACCGATGTGCATGAAACGAAAGAGGTCGCGCTCGCCTCACGCTTTGTCGACCTCCTGCAGATACCTGCATTTCTCTGCCGCCAGACCGACCTGCTCGTTGCCGCAGGGGAAAGCGGCCTTGCCGTGAACATCAAGAAGGGGCAGTTCATGGCGCCGGAAGATATGGCGCTTGCCGCGGCGAAGGTGGCGGAGACCGGAAACCGGAAGATCCTGCTGACCGAAAGGGGATCGAGTTTCGGCTACCATAACCTCGTTGTGGATTTCAGGGGGGTCGTCAAAATGACGGAATCGGGATACCCCGTCCTGTACGATGCTACCCACAGCCTCCAGCTTCCAGGGGCCGACGGTGGCGTATCCGGTGGAGAGCGCCAGTATGTGCTCCCTCTTGCAAAGGCTGCGGTTGCCGCAGGGGTGAACGGCCTCTTTTTCGAGGTCCATCCCGATCCGTCGAAGGCCCTTTCCGATGCGGCCGTCCAGATTGCGCTCGGCGATTTCGGTTCGATTGTCAAACAACTGCTGCAGCTTTACCGGTGCGTGCAGACTCTTCATTCACGTTAAACAACTGAAAATTTGTCAGGATTTCAATATTTCGGCATGGAGCCCTCCATTGCCGATCCAACATCAAGGATCGAACAGGCGCTGAAAATGGTCAGGGCCCTCGTATTTCCCGTTGACGGCGTGCTGAACGGCGGAAGGATCACCCGTGACAGCAGCGGAAAAGAGCTCTGTTCCATGTCGGTCCGAGATGCGGTCGCCCTGAGGGAGGCACTGAAGAACGGTCTTTATGTCGCCGTCCTGTCGGACAGGGAGTCGGAAGGATACCGGCCCATGCTGGAAGAGATCGGCATTACCGATCTTTATTTCGGAAAGCCGGACCTGCTTGCCGCCTACGAGGAGTTCAGGCAGTTCCGCAGCCTTGGCGATGAAGAGTGCGCCTATATCGGTGATGACGTCCATGATATCGCGGTCCTGCAAAAGGCGGGATTTCCGGCAACCCCGATCGACGGGGCGGACTACCTGAGGAACAGGGTCGGGTATATTTCCGGGTTCGAGGGTGGAAAAGGGTGCATCAGGGAAATTGTCGAAATGCTGCTTACCCGCCAGGGTAAATGGCCATATGCGGAAGAGGTGCAGGAGGGGGCCTGAGCTTCCTTTCCTGACCTGACCGGCCAATTTGACTCAGGGGCTGTCAGCAGCGAGGGTTCATCGCCGCCGCTGTTTCGGCAAGCGAAAGCATGCCCACGATGTTGGTCCCGTGGTTCGGTTCGAAATGCACATCCCCCCGGTATTCCTTTCCCTCCGACAGGGCTTTTTCCAGTGCGGCGATCTTGCCCATCAGGCTGTACGCCGCAGACTGGGGGGTGGAGCACGATACGGGCGGGTTCCTCCTGCCGTGTCCGTGGTACCCCTTCGGAAGCAGCTCTTCGGACGGATAATCATGCCAGTGGGTCATGGATGCGCCGTTCCTTTCGAGATGGGCCGGAAATTCCGAACCGGGGCTGAGCGTTTTCAGAATACTTGCCGCAACGGCGTTCCCGAGAGCATGGGCAAGAATGGTCAGGGTGTCGAAAGAAGGCCTGGCGTCATGGTTCCCTTCTGTATTTCCGGGGGTCCGCATCCATGGTCTTCCCCGGGTAAGCCCTATTTCAACGAGATCGTTTTCAGGATCGAGCAGGTGTTTCCTGCATCCCGATCGTGTCGTGATGACGCTGACTGTCGGTACCGGAACATGCAGGGTCCGACCCTGGAGGTGCACCTTCAGCAATGTGCCGGCCGGCCGGTCATCTTCCGGCGGGCGTTCATGGAGCGCAGGCGTGACGCCAAGGGGGCGCTGGCGCGCAAAGAAGCCGTAGCTCATGCCGCTTCGCCGGTCGAGGTAACGGGCGACGATGCGCCGGTAAAAGCCGTTGCGGTACTCCAGCCCTTCGGTCGATGTATGGGTTACGAGGCATTGATTGTTTTTCCAGAGCGCGCTGCACCGGATGAAATCGTTGGCGATCTCCCTGAACTCCTCTGTTCCGGTATCGAGCGTGCCGTGTTCCATGTCGATATCGTCGGGTCCCGGCGGAACGACCTGCGCGGAAATTTTCGGCACGAGGATATTTCTGACATCCTCCACGGACGGCAGAGGGGAGTCGAACGTCGCCACGCCTCCGTTCATGGTGCAGACTGTCCAGGATCGGGCGGTTACGAAAACAAGGATATGCACCATGTCCCTTGCCAGCCGTGAAACGATGGCATCGAGGCGTTCCTGCGGCAGAGAACTGCTGTCGAGCGGTGGCTCCTCATCATAGATCCCGACAATGATGTTGTTGTAGAGCGTCGAAACACGGTTTATGGCGAGCTTGTCGTCCGGAAAATGGCCCGGGGCGAAAATAACCGT
>CAIYPU010000134.1 GCA_903928225.1 uncultured Chlorobiaceae bacterium | reverse complement strand
GAACGATACCCCCGTCACCACCGTCGTCTCGTCCGCTCCCGGCGTGTCATTCGCAAGAACATCGCCCGTCGTTGTGTTCGGTACCGCGTCTTCCGTCACACTGCCGAAATCGGCATATGCTACCGGTACATCGTCAACAACGGTAACAATAAAACTGCCATTGGCAGTATCACCAGTACTGTCTTTTACCTGTATATCAAAATTTATTTCCTGTGAATTTTGGCCGTAATCGTCAGGATGATCGATAGGACCTTGCAATGTAAATTGGTAAGTCTGGCTTCCACCTGGGTCAGCTGGATTGAGAATGGTAACTGTGAAAACAGGATCTCCGGAAGTGGTTTGAGCTGTTATTGTATGACCGTCCGGCGATAGTATGTATACAATAGGTTCTCCTCCCGAAGTAAGCACAGGGAGACTTGATGTATCGATGAAATATGTGTCTACAGAATCTCCTCCTGTATTAACTCCAAGCGTTCCTCCAACAGTCAAAGGATCTTTCGTTGAATCTGTACCATCAGGCAAATCATCTTCATTTACATCGGTGGATGAAGGCGATATTGTCGGTACGGTATCAACAACAGCTGGAATGTAATAACTCGATGAACCGGGAACATAAGTCGTCGTTGGAATGAATTCTACAGATGTGAAAGAAAGAGGTGAAATCGACATCTGCAGCCTCTCGTTGGTCGTGGCACGGCCATCGAGGTAATAATCCTGATTGGTGGTCCTGCCTTCATCGGAAGCACTGTATTGACCTGTATATGAAACGAAAGTATAAGGGCTGTTGAGCGATTCATTGACGCGTCCCACACGCATGTACCCATGTGTGTCAAGGTTGCCTTCATCGGTCTGCCGATTTGCGGGGCTGTTAGACTGAGTGCGGGCAACAGCCTGGGGAGAAGAAGACGAGGAATCTTCCTCGCCGGCAGGGCTGCCATCCAGGAACAGGTCGTTGCTTACAACAAGTTCTTTTCCCGGCATGATATCGATACCGGCACCATTGAGTCCTTTCAGCTTTACATGGCTGCCGTCTTCGGTAAGGACAATATCTCCTTCGTAGACCGCATCTCCTTTGTGCAGTTGGCGATAGGAACCATCCTGTGAACGGACCCAGACTTTACCTGAAACTTCAGAGACGGTTGCCAGTGGGGTGGAATGATTGGTGCTCATGATTCAGCGTATATGAGTTTCAGATCCCTGAATACATTTCCTGTTGTACATAAGTTCAACAATTAAATACTCTGTCGTTGTTCCTGAAACACATCAATAGTCAGATAAAACAACAGTAGTCTCATAAAATGGTGCAATTTGTATACCAATATCTCTATCAAAAAAATTCCAAGAAGTTTAATACACTCATTTCGAGCAAGTTATGAATATAATAAAAACATTACACGCAATTATTACGCAATATATTACCGTATCATTATGAGAGTATTTGTCTCAAAAAGACACGATCCGATTTAGATATCCTTAACATTGTTCCGTGGGGGAATGAGGCAATTACAAGTAAAAGTAGCGTTATGCTACAAACATCTAAAACAAAGCAAAATAAAAACAATAATTTGCCCAGATTATCAGCAAACGAATCAATTGCTCATAACACAATAAAAACGAATTCAAATTCGTTCATTTAACAGGTCAGAAACATCGGTACCGATACAATATGTCAATATTACACTATTAATAATTTCTGCCGTAACTAAAGTACATCAAGCAAGCCGGAACTCCTATCGATTCTGTTTTTTATTGCAACTGATATCACAGTGTCGTCTGCGACAAGTTCGACGGCATATCTTGCTCTCGTTATCCCCGTATAAAGCAGCTCCCTGGTGAGTATTTCGTTTTCTGCCGGAGGAAGGATCATCAGGACGGAATCAAATTCCGATCCCTGGCTCTTGTGGACAGTCATTGCATAGGCTTTTTCATGCTGCGGAAGCCGTTCCGGGGGGATGCTGCGCATACCTCCATCCGATGAAGAAAAGAAAGCCCTTGTTTCATCACTGTATTCGGGATCGTTGAAAAGTATCCCAGTATCGCCGTTGAACATCCTGAGCGTGTAATCGTTTATCGTAACAAGAATCGGACATCCGCGGTAAAACCTGTCGGCAGGTTTGATGAATCCGCTTTGCGAAAGAATATTTTCGATTTCCCTGTTCAACCCGGATACCCCATAGTTTCCTTCTCTCAGGGCGCAAAGCACCCTGTAGCGTTCGAACCGTTCAAGGGCTTCAGCCGGAGTTGCTGCTTCGAGGAAACTCCTGTAGCCTTCGATCACCCTCGGAGCAAGAAAACGCCTGAGCTCGCCCTTTGCCGGTGCCGGATGCCAGTGAACTGACGGGAGCGATCCGGACACGAGAGCCTCGATCACTTCTTTTTCGTTTCCAGCGGCAACCATACGGCCCAGTCTTGCAATGCCTTCGCTTTCGCTGAACCGGTAATTTTTCTCGAGTTTGACCATGCAGTTGCCGATGACCGAATGAGGTTTCACCGCCGCGGCTTCGCAGATCTCAGAAAAGGCGCTGCCGGCTTCAACCGAAGCGAGCTGGTCCATATCGCCGATAAGGAGAAGGCTGGTAAAAGGCCGCATGGCGGAAACCAGGGCATGCATGAGCGGGAGCGAAACCATCGATGCCTCGTCGATGATGACGGTATCGAACGGAAGAGGGTTTTCCTTCGAATGGCGGAAGCGGGCGGAACCGGGAATGGTGCCGAGCAGTCCGTGGATCGTCTTGACATCGTTGGGGATGGCAGACCTGACTTCATCCTGGCAGTCGATCGACCCCTTCATTCCGGCTATGGACGCTTTCAGCCTTGCGACGGCTTTCCCTGTAGGTGCCGCAAGAGCTATCTTCCGGCCTTCTCCCGGTTGTTCGAGCAGAATAGCAAGAATTCTTACGACCGTCGAGGTCTTCCCTGTTCCCGGACCGCCGGAAATCACCGTGAAGCGGCGGTGCAGTGCAACTTCCGCAGCCTTCTTCTGCAGGTCCTCTTCACTGCCGCCATTGCCGGGGAAGAGCCTCTGAAGGCCTTCATGCAGATGCATATCGTCAGGAACACCTGGTTCCTGTGCAGCTTTCTGAAGAAGCATCCCCGCCAGTTCCTGTTCATATCTCCAGAAGCGGAAAAGATAAAGGCGTCCTGCGGTATCGAGCACCAGCGGACGATGTTCTCTCCCCTGAAAACTCACGACGGATGAGCTTTTCAGCAGATCAGTCAGCGCTTTCAGTTCCGGCAGTCGATACTCCCTGCTTCCGGCAATGACGGTACTTCCGGCAATACCGGCAAGGTCGAGGCAACTGCTCCCCTTTCCAACTGCACCGCTTGCCATGGAGACAACCAGACGGAACACCTCATCCATCCATCTCGCCTCCTGCCTGCAGATGAATTCGGCAAAATGGCGGTCTATTGCCCGTTCCCGGTACTCCATGCTCATGCCAGTTCGATCAGAAGATTGGTAAGTTCGTGGATCAGCGCTTCAGGTGGAAGGTCGCGATAAAATCCCCTGCTTTCCCCGCACTCTTTACGCACACCGCGGAGGAACACATAGATCACGCCACCGAAATGGGTGCCGTACCGGTAGTTTTCGATCCTTGCCGAAAGGTAGCGGTTAAGCGCCACGGTATAGAGCAGGTACTGAAGCGGGTAAAGGTTCTGCTCCATGGCCGCCCGCATGGCTTCAGGCCCGTAATCGTCGATGCCGTTGCCGAGATGGTTTGATTTCCAGTCGAGCAGGTAGTATCGACCGTTCCGTTCGAAAACCATATCCATGAACCCCATGAGCATCCCCTTCGCGGGTGTGAACTGCAGCATAGAAGCAAGCGAATCGAGGTCGATCCCGCCGGGAAGCACGCCATGCCTTCGGAGAAGTGTGCCAAGGCGTGAAGAGGTGATGAACCGCAACGGCATGAAAAACTCCAGCTCCGTGATCCAGCTGTTCCTGCCGAGCGTGCCAAGCGAAAAGGGCCCGCCAGGTGAATTGAGCGGAGTTTCAAGTACATCACGGACCATCTTCATGATATGCGGCGTCCACTCTTTTTTGAAGTTATACCGTTCCAGCCCTGTTTCGACAAGTTCACGGACCTTGTCTACGGAAGGATCCGAGAAATCGAGCTTTTCAAAAATCCCGTGCATGAAATTTCCAGCCGTTGCCCCCTTATGGAAACTGAATATGCTTCCCTTTTCGCCTGAGAGAGCAGCGGCAACAGTTGACTCCGGCTCTTCCTGCCGGGATTCGTCGCGGTCGGGAAGTTCGGCGCTCTTCGCTTCGTGGCGACTGAAGGAGGTGAAGCTCGCCACCCGCCACGTAGTGTCTACGCTCCCTTCGAAGCGCTTCAGTTCAAGCGTTTCATGCTGCGCGGGAGCGGGCCGGGAGTAGACTGCCGTTTCATCAGGCGTCTCACGTTTGAGCAGGCTATACCCGATTGAACCGTCAGAATGTTCGGCAATTGACTCCATTTCTGCCGCCATCGCTTCAGCGCCGAGGGAGAGCGATTCGGCGGCAAGCGCCAAGGCCTGGTTGGGTGCTGTCCTTGTCCCTTCCGACGCGTGGAGCAGATAGGTGACCGGGGAGTTTCCCGCGCGTGTCTTGCAGCTGAACAGATAGCAACGGCATTTCGACCTTGTGAGGGCCACATAAAGCAGCCTGAGACCCTCAGCGAGGGATTCCCTGGCAGAAAGAGAGAGAGCGTCGTTATAACCGGGCGAACCGAAATCTTTCACCAATCGGCCATCAGCGTCATGGAACATCGCCACCTCCCCCTGCCTGCTGCTGTTTCCCCACAGGAACGGGCAGAACACCACAGGATATTCCAATCCTTTGCTGACGTGCACCGTGACGATTTTAACCGCGGCATCGTCGGTTTCGAGACGGATCTGGTGTTCGTCCGAATCCTCCATTTCCGCCATGCGTTCTCCAAACCATCCAAGCAACCCTTCCATTCCCGATCCGCGCTCATGTTCTTCACGGTGCAGCAGTTCGAAACAGTGAAGCAGGTTGGTGAGCCTCCGTTCTCCGGAGGCATCCGTGTACCCGAGCAGTCGGCCACGAACCCCCTCTTTCGCCATCAGTTCACGGCTCATGACCATAATCCCGCGATCACGCCAGAGATCGTGCCAGGACCGGAACTGCCCGAGGTATACGATCCAGGATTCCTCGTCGTCGATGAACGCGGCGATATCGTTGCCTGTCCTCCCGAGGATATCGGTCGCCAGCGTGGCCCGAACCTTCGGTTCGTTCGAAGGATCGGCAAGGGCTGACAGCAGCGTCCGGACCTCTTCAGCTTCCGGAGAGGAGAAAACGGTCCTGGTGGATCGCATGACACCGGGAATTCCTGCTGCATGCAGGGCTTCGAGCACAAGGGCCGCCTGCCGGTGCGTCCGCACGATCACCGCGATATCTCCTGCGCAGCATTGCCTTCCTCCGGGAAGTTCCAGCCCATCCCTCAGGATACGGACGATTTCTCCGGTCACGGCCCTGACGGCGAATGCCGCGGCATCGTCCACGTTGAAGACGTTGTTTTTCAGGTCGCTGGAATCCATGAAGAGGAGCTGCATCGGCTCATAGTCTTCCGCATACGATGCTGTTTCCTCAAGCCCTTTCCTGCCTGCAGCGAGCGGATGATAAGCTATGCCGTCAAAAAGAAACGGCCGTTTCTCATTATCGAAGAGCGTATTGAACGCATCGAGCAGTTTCGGGGCGGAGCGCCAGTTCTCCGTTAGGGTGAAGCGCCTCTGGGCATCGACCTCCCCTGCCGCACGCATGTAGGCGAAGATATCCGCACCCCTGAAGCTGTAAATCGCCTGTTTCGGATCGCCTATCAGGAAGAGCGGCAGGTCGGAACCGGAATAGATCGCCCTGAAGATGTCGTACTGAACCGGGTCGGTATCCTGGAACTCGTCGATCAGCGCGGCGCGATAGGTGTTCCGCAGGATACCGGCGAGCGCCTCGCCGCCGTTCTCCGGCTGAAGCGCATGGTAAAGGTCTTCGAGCAGGTCGTCGAAAAACCGGATATTGGCGGTGCGCTTCCTTTCCGGCAGGCTTCTTCGGAAATGGTGCACCATCTCGGATTTCATGGCAAGCAGACGGTTTTCCACCCCGTCCAGAAGCCGCTGGCATGAGGCGAAAAACGGATGCAAAGGCGCAACACCCTTGCTTTTGGTGCCTTCCGCAATGCCATTCTGTGTAAACTTTCCGAACCCGTCGAACAGATCGTACGGATTGGCGCCTGCCATGAAATCATCCATACCGTCAAAGAGTTCACCCAGCAGGTCGGGCCGGTAATGCTTTTCGGAACGGCTCAAACCCTTGTCCGTGGAGAGCAGCTCGATGATTGCATCCCGCTGCCTGCTCCATATCGAGCAGGTTTCCCGGTAAGCGGTCAAGCATTCCGCTTCGATCGTGGCGATCTCCTGATCGCTGAAATCGGGAATGATTTCGACACCGGTTCCGGCATGCAGCTCCCGCAGGAGCGACATGAGTTTGTCAGGGCCGAGGCGATTGCGCAGGGCATATCCGAGAAGCGGCGATGTGCCGCCGAAAAAACGCATCCGCCAGAAATCTTCCGTGATATCGCGAAGCAGGTCCGTCTGGTCGGTCACCAGCTCGGTATCGTAGAGTGAGCCGCTCTCGAATGCATTGTCCTGGAGCGCGCGAAGGCAGAATCCGTGGATCGTGAAAATCGACGCGGTATCGAAAGCGCAAAGTGCTCTATCGAGCAGGCCGCACACTCTTTTCAGTCCCCCTATCGAAACTTTTTCCCTGAGTTCCTGCAGAAAAACGTCCTCGGTCCCTTGTCCCTCCATCACTTCGAGCGCCTCGCGGATGCGGCTGCGAATCCTGGCGCGAAGCTCCTGCGTAGCAGCCTCTGTATAGGTCACCACGAGGATCTGTTCAGGCAGCAGTTCCTGTTCCAGCAGCAGTCGCAGGTAAAGCGAAGCGATGGCGTAAGTCTTGCCCGTACCGGCGCTCGCATCGATCAGGTTGATACCTGAGAGCACGACCTCCGCGTGGTTCAGCGTTTTCATTGAGCATCCTCCACTTCCGCATCCATCATCGGTTTCAGGAGCTCATCGGCAAGCGCGCGGAACTCGTCGTCGAATGGATTGCCCGAACTGAAGCAGCGCCGGATCGCCGGATCTGAACCTTCGCCCGGATGGTTGTTGAAGGTGTCGTCACGCCACTCTTTTCGGGCCGCATCGAGGCTCTCTTTTTCGGCATAGGCCATCGAAGAGCGCGGAAAAAAGCGCAATGGCATGGAAAGCCCCTGCCAGTAGCGGTTCAGCAACCGCTCCAGATGCATCGGCGCATCATCCACCGGCGCGAACCGGATCTCGCCATCCACCATGACAACACGGGTTTCCATCGGGTAACCTGACGGGCCGGTCGCGTTGAGCGCGAGATGCTCGATCCAGGCCCTCATCCGGTCCTTCATCTTGAGCTTCGCGCACCGGTAGTGCAGCAGGTTTTGTGGCCAGACTTTCGTGATCTGTCCGACAAGGCGGAACCCGCCGATCTGCAGATCGACCTCAATTGGCCCAAGGGCCTTACCTTTCCCGGTCCTTGCCTGCACGGCAGCGGCAAATTCACGCACCTCTCCGACAGCCCTTCCGAAAAGCAGTTCCCCGTGCCGAGCTGGCGGTAGTATCCCCCGGCTGCGCCAGAGCGGAAGCAGTTCCAGCGGCTCCCCGCCCTGCAGCGCCACATCGAGCAGTTCCTGCTTCAGGCTGTACAATTCGAGTCCTTCGAGCGCAAACGGTTCGCGGTCCTCGAGCGGTTCCTCCATGCCTTCCGTCCGGATGCCGAGCCGCTCTGCGAGAAAAAATGCCGCAGGATTATCGTAAAACCGCAGAAGCTGCTGCAGCGAAACGGTTTTCCATTCATCGGACGGCTCATCGAGGGGAGCGGTCATGAAGGGGCGAAGTTGTCCGGAGGCCTCCTCCTCTGCGGCAAGCGCACGGAAATTCTCTTGCGAATAGCTGAAAAGCCCGGTCCCTTCCGTATAGTATGCCCGGTTGAAGGCCTGCAAACGGTGCTTCATGACCAGGTCCCGCTCTTCAATCCGGCGGTCGGGCAGGCAGAATCCCCGGCGGACGGCGTCAAGCAGTTCGTTCACCAGCACCGAGGGAGGCACTTCGCTGTTGTCCCTGATGCTCTGCCCGACATAGCTGATGTAGAGCACCTCCCTTGCAGAAAGGATCGATTCGAGGAAGAGGTAGCGGTCCTCGTTCCGCGACGATCGGTCGCCCCTGCGCGGTTCGCGCGCAATGAGGTCGAATCCGGGAGAGCGTCCCTGGCGAGGGAATGCCCCGTCGTTCATGCCGATCATCGCCACAACCCGGAACGGAATGCTCCGCATGGGCAGCATGGCGCAGAAGGTGACCCCTCCGGTCAAGAAGCCGAGCCCCTGCTCGTGCTTTTCGAGCCGGGCTTTAAGCCAGGAAATGATGACGGCAGGAGAAACTTTTTCCGCGTATCCCGCTTTATCGGCAGCATCCTGAAGCTCTCCGGCAAGCTCGGCTATTGCCGAAAACTCGCGTTCCGAACTGCCGCAAGGAAGGATGAATTCGTCGAGCATCGACTGGAACCGAATGCGCCACTCTTCGAGGGTGCGGGGCGCTTCCATGCTTTTGGCGAAGCGCTCTGCAGACGCGACGAAATCGGCGAATTTGCCGAGGGTTTCGGCGCTCGAACCGGAAAGATCGTCAAAAGGGAGAATACCGTTGAACAGCATATCTTCGTCCGGCATTGCGTAACCGAGCAGCAAACGGTCGAGCCCCGCTTTCCAGGAGTTTTCCCGATACGAGGGCAGGTCCCTCGCCGTACGGTCATGCTCGTCCATTCCCCAGCGGATGCCGGTTTTTTCAATCCACTCCCGGACCAGGTCGAGCTCTTTGCTCCCGAGCGAAAAACGGCGGCTCACTGAAGGCGAAGCGAGCAGGTCGTAGAGTTCCGAAGCAGCAAGGCGGCTGCCAGGAAGGGCAAGCAGTTTCAGTACCGCAGATGCGATCTCCCCTTCGTGCATCGTTTTGCGGTCGGCAATGGTGTAAGGCAGGAGCGCACCGTTTACCCCGGCGCCGAACACTGCGGAGATGTAGGACGAATAGGTTTCGATCTCCGGGGTCATCACCACAATGTCGCGCGGTGTAAGGGCGGGGTTATCATCGAGCATGTCGAGGATGTTGTCGTAAAGCACCTCAACCTCCCGCAGAGGGCTGTGGCAGGAGTGTATCCGGAGCGAACGGTCTTTCGGGTCGAGCGTGCGCAGCTTCCCTTCCTCCCCGGTGCCCGACAGGTTAAGGATGTCACACTGCAGGGCATGCAGCAGGCAATCGTCGCCGGGGTCCTCATACAGTTCATCCTGATGGTATGCACTGTCGGCGATGTCGATGATCATGTCGGAAAAATCCCGCCCGATCCGGCCGAGCGAAGCGAGCAGCGGGTTTCCCTCGGTGCGCAGGGAACGCTCCTCATCAGGCAGGGCGGCGATCGCTTTTCGGGACAGGATGTCGCCCCAGTATTCGTGGGTCGGGCTCAGGAGAAAGAGGTTCACCTCCCTCACCCCGGCAACCGCCGAAAGCAAGTCGAGATGGAACTTGGGCAGGTAGGAGATGCCGAACAGGGTGATCCGTTCGGGAAACTCCTCGACTCCGGGCGATGAATGGACGAACTCGCGGCAGAAGTGCTCCTTCAGCTTGCCGCGGTGCATGCCTCCTTCCCCGGTCAGCCTGCGCCAGAGCACTGGTTGCCACTCCTCGCCACGTTGCTCTGCCTGACCAGCTTCCCATTCGGAGAGCATCTCCGGGCGGTAGAGGGTATACTGATCGAAAGTATCGGCAATCTTTTCCGAGAGCTGAAAAAGCTTGAGCCCTTCACCGTCGTCGGAGAGGTACCGGCGCAGCGTACCGAACGGTTCTGTTTCAAGCAGCTCCGGCAAAAGCCGCATGATCCTCCAGCTCATCACGTCTGGTTTGAAGAGAGAAGTGTCGGGCTTTTCGGAAAAATGCATCTCGAAAAGCTCCTGAACCATCGCATTCGGGAACGGATAACGTCCGTTCGCCCATACGCCGAAACGCTTCGCAAGCTCCATCGACAGCCAGCGCTGCATTCCACGGCTTTGCACCACGATCACCTCCTGGTCGAACACCGAAGCCAGCGGCTTTTTCAGAGCCTTGGCAAGAGTATCGACCAGCACTTCCATCCGGTTGCTGGTGTAGAGGTTAAGCGGCATAGGAAGGGATGTGGCGTTCCGTTGCGATGTTCTCTTCTATCGTATAAATGTAGTTGTTGCCCTCAAATATCGTGACACAAATTCTCGTGATGAATCACGAATTATCAACAAACAAAAAATTTCTCCAGCTCACCGATTGCTGCTATTGAACAAACAACAGATTCTCTTGTTGCCATAATTCAGGAGTGCTGCCTGCTTGCCTTTTCCTGCAACAGTGTGTATATTTTTAAAATATACAATGCGGTATGAAAAGTTTTACGCATATCATCGGGTTCGAGTGGGATGAAGGAAATCTTTCGAAAAATCACGAAAAACATGGGGTGACGAACTCCGAATCGGAAGATATATTTTTCAACGAACCCTTGATCATCGCCGATGATCAGAAGCATTCCGTTATCGAAACAAGATGGTATGCCCTTGGTAAAACAAATACTGGAAGAAGACTGTTAGTGGTTTTTACGATCAGAAAAGACAGGATTCGAATCATTTCATCCCGAGACATGAACAGAAAGGAGCAAGAGATTTATGAAAAAGCAGAAAAAAACAGTCCCAGAGTTCAGGAATGAGCAGGATGAGCGGGAATTCTGGGCAACACATGATTCTACTGAATACATCAACTGGGAAAAAGCGGAAACAGTGATCTTTCCTGATCTTAAGCCTTCGATGAAAACCATTTCCATTCGTTTGCCCGAGCAGATGCTCTTACGCATCAAAGTTCTAGCCAACGAAAGGGATGTGCCTTATCAGTCTCTGATGAAACTCTTCCTCCGGGAACGGATCGACAGTGAGTATGAACCGAAACGGAAACGGGGTATTTCATCATGCAAACCGGAGGATCAATGACGTTCAGGGTTATCCTGAACTGGAAGACATGTTTCGGTATATGATTTTTTCTCTTCTTCAGGCAGGAACCCTGCCGCGGATTTATCGATCAAACAATACAAAGATTGTATATCCTTAAATTACGCATCAAAGATCAAACAATGAGCAACGTCAAGGTCAATATCTCATTTCAGGATTCGTTGCTGAAGGAAATCGACAAAACAGCCAAAAAGGAGCACCGCAGCCGTTCCGAGTTCCTGCGAGAAGCCGCAAGGTTCTACATTCAGCGTCAGCGGCAGTGGGAAGACCTGTTCCTGCTCGGAGACAGGCAGACAGTGGAAAAACAGTTGACACTCAGGGATGTTGAAGATGAAATCAGCGCAGTCCGTAAAGAAAGAGCCCGCTCATGAGGGTGGTTTGCGATACGAATATGCTTGTTTCCGGCATACTGTTCGGGGGTAACCCAAGAGATCTGTTGCAGCTATGCTCTTCCGGAAAATTGACGAATTTCACTTCACCTGAGCTTCTCAGAGAAATCGAAGAGGTTCTTCTTCGGCCAAAATTCGGCCTGAATAAAGAGCAGGTATACGGAATTGTCCGGTTGTTCAGAGATACCTTTTCTCTGGTCATACCCGAGACCCGCATTTGCATTATTACCGCCGACCCGGACGACAACAGAATCCTCGAAACAGCCATTTCAGCAAGAGCTGAAGCCATTGTTTCCGGCGACACTCACTTGCTCGAGCTCAAAGAATGGAACGGCATCATGATTGTAACTCCGGCCGATTTCCTCAAAAAATTCTTCCCCGGCTGAATACATCCTGGTTCCTCGGATTTTTGGGGGTTTCAATTCAGGTAAAAACCGGTTCCATCAGGCAAAGCGGATGAGAACACAATTCCATTCATAGATAAATATTGTTTATGGAATCTCATTACTTGTCAGGGACATCCTGGAAGTCTTCCACTTTTGCTGCTGTTGCACTACGTCCTGGATCTCTCGGATTTCTCCGAAGTATTAATACCCAAATCAGAAAGAATGCGAGCAAGCCCTCTTCCGACACGTGTTGCATCATTACTTAATAAATAGTCACTGTCTATCATAAAAGATGAGCTTAAGTAACCATCACCTATAATACCAACAATATTTTTTGCTGCAGATAGCAATCCTTCAATAGATACCCATGAAATTTTAGGTAAAGATTCAACTAAGGTATCCTCGGGATGTGAAATTTTTTTATCTCTATGAATTTTTAATGATTTTATAGCTTCATCTTGATTGATTTTCGAAAGAAGATAATTCATTTTATAATGAACAAATATATTCTTTTTATTTTTATCGAAATCTTCAAAACATTCCATAAAAAGGCCTAATCGCCTTAATTGGTCATTCAATAGATATGGTTCCGTGATTTCGAGATTTTCTGAATTTTCATCAAAATATTTTAATATACCAGGAATGCTTTTGAGTGGATAACGATTAGGTACCTCATAAAGCTTTGTTATAGATAGGATTAGTCGATCAATGCTGAGTGATTGAACTGTCCCGAAGACTTCACCATAATTACTAGCATTTATTTCATTAGCAAGTAAGCCTATTACATTCAATAAACTCAAAGATTGTTCTGCTCTAAATATTTCAACAACAGGGCCTCCTGTAATAAGACGCATCAATTCAATATTTTTATTGATCATAATTAAACATTCAAACAATGATTGTCTATGAAAAAATAAATATACTTACTAATTTTACTTTCATTCATTGATGGGCACCTCGAAAAATTGAGTTTTGCAATATTTCATTTGCTGATAGTATCAGCCAAGAAAGTATCTGATTGAAAAATCACCGTTCTTTGACAAATTTCAGGCAAAAAAGCCCTGTTGCAGCTCCTATTGGGCGTACTTATCTCAGGAAAACCGCATAGACATTCTTTTTCAGCTGCACGCAGCGCATGAGGTTATAGGTCAGGTTGACCAACCCGATTTTTGCGGCAGCCCTCACATAGCCGATGGTTTTAATCGTCATGGCTGTCATGGTATTGGTCATGAAGCCGAAGACATGTTCGACTCTGGAACGAACCTTCGACTTCTGGCGATTCTTTGCTTTCTGGTCTGCAGTGAGCTTGTGGTTTCTTGTAGCTTTTTCATGGATTTCGCTCTGCATACCGCATGCTTCGATGCATTCTTCCTGCCCAATGTATGCGGCGTCACCGTAGAGCTTTTGTCCGGCATCATCTTTGTCGATCAGCGTTTCCAGTTCCTGAGAGTCATGGACTGCCGCATCCGTCACCATATAGGTACTGATGAGCTTAGTACCCTGATCGACCTTCAGGTGATTTTTGTAGCCGTAGAAGTTCATCTTGTTCTTTTTCGTCCATCGGGCATCACGGTCTTTCTGGCGCAGTTTGTTCGGCTTTGCTTTCCACGATTCCGGGGTTTGGCCCTTTTTGATCTGGTCGTTTTCGTCACGGCTGTTGCGTTGCCGAGGCACTTCAACAAAGCTCGCATCAACAATCTG
>CAIYPU010000133.1 GCA_903928225.1 uncultured Chlorobiaceae bacterium | reverse complement strand
TTGCCTGTGATCCAGGCTGTCCATTCGAAAGATTTTTTGAAGGTTGCAGCTTTTTCGCTTCTGCAATGTTTCCTTCAGGGTTCAGTGCGAGGGCAACCAGAAGTAAGGGGATCAGTTTCAGGGATTTTTTCATGGAGTTTCTGTGATCAATCGGGTTAATGCTTACTGGCTGCAATCGTTTTGTTTTGAATCTGTTCGCTTGTCTGGCCGAACCTGCGTTCCCTGTTCTGATATTCCCTTATGGCATCATATAACTGGGTTCGCCTGAAATCAGGCCAGTAGGTGTTGGTTACATAAATCTCGGTATAGGCGCTCTGCCAGAGCATGAAATTGCTGATCCTGAATTCACCGCTGGTACGGATGAGCAGTTCGGGATCGGGCATGGCTGCAGTGGACAGGAAAGAGGTGAAAAGCTGTTCGTCGATCGAGCCGGGATCGATGCGCCCGGAGTTGATTTCATATGCAATGGCTTTGCATGCCTGGACGATATCCCACTTGCCGCTGTAACTGAGCGCAATGTTCAGGACAAGCTTGCTGTTGTTTTTCGTCAGTTCGATGGTTCCCTTCAGGACACTTCGCACTTTTTCAGGCAGGAGGCCCATGTCGCCGATCACATTGAACCGTATGTTGTTGTCATGCAACTCCCGTGTTTCCCTTCCGATGACTTTGACGAGGAGCTGCATCAGGGCGGAGACTTCCTTTTCTGGCCGTTTCCAGTTTTCGGTCGAGAACGTGAACAGGGTCAGGTATCGCACTCCCAGTTCGGCGCAGGCTTCGACAATGTCCCTGACTGAATCGACTCCGGCAATATGGCCTTCTATCCGCGTCTTTCCTTTCATCCTCGCCCATCGTCCGTTTCCATCCATAATGACGGCAAGATGGGCCGGAATCTCGCATGAGGATTTAAGATCGCTCTGAATTTTTTTATCGGCAGCGTCAGGGTCCGAGGAAAACCAGTGGGATTTGAACGTCGATGCGATATCCATTTGCTTTATGAATGCCATAAATCCTTTTTCACCGTTACAGCCGGCATGCCGGCATCGAATATATCCTGCGCTAATTCCCCGTCCAACGAAAAGACGTCAAATTGAATAATATGCAGTTATTTCTTATTATACAAACATTAGACGGAACGGAAACCCTGCATGTTCAGCAAGACCGGCCCCGAAATTTCTTCTGTTAAAATAATTCACAAAGGAAGTGCTTTCAAGTAGTTACGAAGAACTGCGCTCGAAACTTCTTTCGCGGGAGATTTCCTGTGAGGATGTTGCGCGCCAATACCTCGAGCGTATCGATGCCCATAGCGGTGACAATATCTTTATAACGGTTTTTCATGCCGAGGCCCTTGAAAGGGCAAGGACGCTCGACAGGAAACTTTCCGGGGGCGGAGTGCCCGGCAGGCTTTTCGGTTTGCCGATGGCCATTAAGGACAATATTTCCATGAAAGGGGCGAAGGTGACCTGTGCCTCGAAGATCCTGGAAAATTACGAGTGCGTTTACGATGCGACAGCCATACTGAGGCTGGAAGCCGAGGATGCCCTGTTTCTGGGAAAAACCAACATGGACGAGTTCGCCATGGGGAGTTCCAACGAAAATTCAGCTTTCGGAACGGTGCCTAACCCCTTCGACAAAAACCGGGTTCCCGGCGGAAGTTCAGGCGGTTCAGCGGCTGCGGTTGCCAACGGTCTCTGCCTTGTCGCCCTTGGTTCGGATACGGGCGGTTCCGTCCGCCAGCCGGCGGGTTTCTGCGACATCGTCGGACTGAAACCGACCTATGGCAGGATTTCCCGTTACGGACTTGTGGCATTCGCTTCCTCTTTCGACCAGATTGGCGTGCTTTCGCGCAACACCGATGACGCCGCGCTCGTTCTCCAGGTAATGGCCGGCAAGGATGAGCATGATGCGACCTGTTCAAGGCACGATGTCCCCGATTATGCTGCAGAATCTTCCTCCGTCGGTATAGAAGGTCTCAGGATCGGCGTTCCAAAAGCGTTCTTTCCGGACAACCTCAACAGCGACATTTCCGGCATCGTCAAAGGAAAGCTGAACGAACTTCGCGACAGAGGCGCAAAGCTTGTCGATATCGAACTGCCGGAAAGCGACTATGCCATTGCGGCATACTATATCCTCGTAACGGCCGAAGCCTCATCGAACCTCGCGCGTTTCGACGGCGCCCGTTACGGCTACCGCTCTTCCGATGCGGCGGACCTTTCATCGATGTACGTCAATTCGAGGACCGAAGGGTTCGGCAGGGAAGTGAAGCGCCGGATCATGCTCGGAACCTACGTGCTCTCCGCGGGATATTACGATACCTACTATAAAAAAGCGCAGCAGGTCAGGAGGGTTTTTCAGGACAGGTACCGGGAAGCACTCGAAAAAGTCGATGTGATCGCCGGTCCCACCTCGCCGTTTCCCCCGTTCGGAATCGGCGACAAGACCGGAGACCCGCTCGAAATGTACCTTGCAGACGTCTTTACCGTTCCGGCGAGTATCGTCGGCATGCCTGCGGTAAGCGTTCCTGTGGGCATCGATTCGCTGGGCCTTCCGGTCGGCATGCACCTGATATGCAACTTTTTCGAGGAAGGCAAACTGCTCGGCATCGCAAAGATGCTGCAGCGCCAGTCCTGAGAGCGGCAAGAATTTCGCAACCATTAAACTATAAGCTTGCTTTATGAGCGTATTAGTCAACAGGAACACCCGGCTGCTCGTTCAGGGCATAACCGGTTCGGAAGGCACATTTCATACGTCGCAGATCCTCGAGTACGGCACCAATGTGGTGGCCGGGGTGACACCGGGCA
>CAIYPU010000132.1 GCA_903928225.1 uncultured Chlorobiaceae bacterium | reverse complement strand
CCACATGGCTGGCTCGGGACTGCTCGTGCTCAGCGACCGCATGTCGCTTCCGGCAGAAACGATCCACGACCTGATCGGAGAAATCGATTACCCGGTCCTGCTTGTCAGGGTATAAAAGAGCAAATGGTAATTTTTCCGTTAAGGAAAACGCCGTCTGTCTGTTGCGAAGTCTGTCAGCAGCCTCATCCCTGCTTGCCGGGTTCGAAATCCGGATTACCGGGCCACTTCTCCCGGAACTTCAGCGCAACATTGACCAGGCTTATCAGAACCGGAACCTCTACAAGCGGACCGATCACGGCGGCAAACGCTTCCCCGGAATCGATACCGAACACAGCCACCGCAACAGCAATGGCCAGCTCGAAATTGTTGCTTGCAGCCGTGAAGGAGAGCGTGGCCGATTTCGGGTAGTCCGCGCCGACTTTCTTTCCGAGCCAGAATGAAACAAGGAACATGATCACAAAATAAAACAGCAGCGGAATTGCTATACGAACAACATCAAGCGGTATTTTCACGATGTATTCCCCTTTGAGCGAGAACATCACGAAAATGGTGAAAAGCAGGGCAACGAGGGTAAGCGGACTCACGCGGGGAATGAACTGCCGTTCATACCACTCCTTCCCCTTTGCGCGAATGAAGAAAAACCTCGCGAGAAAACCTGCAATAAACGGGATGCCGAGATAGATGAAAACCGATCCGGCGATTTCGCCGATTGTAATGTTGACGGCAAAACTGCTCATGCCGAACTTTTCCGGCAGGAAAGTCAGAAAGACCCAGGCGTAGACTGAAAAAAACAGGACCTGGAAGATCGAATTGAAGGCCACGAGACCGGCGGCATATTCGGTATCGCCTTTTGCCAGTTCGTTCCAGACGATCACCATGGCTATGCACCGGGCAAGCCCGATCAGGATAAGTCCTGCCATGTAATGCGGCATATCGGAGAGGAAAAGCAAGGCAAGGACAAACATGAGCACCGGCCCGATAATCCAGTTCTGCAGCAGTGAAAGCCCAAGCACTTTCGTGTTCCGGAACACATCGCCCAGTTCTTCATATCTGACCTTGGCCAGCGGCGGAAACATCATGACAACAAGGCCGATTGCAATGGGGATATTGGTCGTGCCTGACTGGAATCGGTTCCAGAACCCGGAGATATTCGGGAACAGATACCCTGACAGGACTCCCGCAGCCATGGCAAAGAAAATCCATAGCGTCAGATAACGGTCGAGGAAAGAGAGCTGTTTCGTTGAAATGCTCATGGTTTATGCTCCTTTGCTGATTTCTTCGGCAAACTGCCTGAACCTTTCACCAATCTCGTCGCGGACCCTCCTGAAAACGGCAAGCACCTCTTCATCGCTGCCGGTTGCAGCAGCCGGATCGTCGAAACCGATATGCAGGCGGTGTTTCACCTTTCCGGTAAAAACCGGGCAGGATTCTCTCGCTCCGTCACAGACCGTGATAACGTAATCGAACTGCTGTGAAAGGAACTCGTCGACAAGTTTGGGTCTGTGACTGCTGATATCGATTCCGGCTTCCCGCATGACACTGACTGCAAAAGGATGCACAGCAGGCGCCGGCCTGGTGCCAGCAGAAAAGACTTCGAAGCCTTGAGAGAACGAACGGAGGAATCCTTCCGCCATCTGGCTCCGGCAGGAGTTTCCGGTACAGAGGATGAGAATTGACTGATTCATGATTTCAGTTGGTTATTTTGGATAATCAGAAAGCGGCATTGAACACGAAACCGACAAGCACGATGCCAGTGGCGACAACGCCGGCGAAAACAGCGATCAGCTGCGGTTTGAGCACTTTGCGCAGAATGATCATTTCCGGGGCGGACAGGGCGATGACGCTCATCATGAAGGCAAGCACCGTACCAAGCGCAGCGCCTTTGCCGAGCAGGGCCTGAACAACCGGCAAAATTCCGGCGGCATTCGAATACATCGGGACACCTACAAGCACGGCAAACGGAACCGACCACCAGACATCGTTCCCCATCAGGGAAGCCATGAAATTTTCCGGCACATAGCCGTGGATACCCGCACCAAGACCTACGCCAAGGACGATATAGAGCCATACCTTGCCGACGATCTCCCTGACATGGTTGAAACCTTCGTGAAGGCGATGATGCCAGCGCAGAGGCTCGGAGGTGAATTCGGAAGAAACCGCGCTGTTCTGCAGCTGCTGCACCCATTCCTCCAGATACCGCTCCATTCTTAGTTTCCCGATGACCATCCCGGAGGCAACAGCGACCATGAGCCCCATGGCGAGGTAAAGCGAGGCGACTCTCCAGCCGAACATGCCGAAAAGCAGTGCAAGCGCCACCTCGTTGACCATCGGAGCGGAAACCAGGAAGGAAAAGGTGACGCCAAGAGGAACGCCTGCCTGCAGAAAGCCGATAAACAACGGAACAGCGGAACAGGAACAGAAGGGAGTGACGATACCGAGAGATGCTGCCATGGCGTTGCCGATGCCGGACCTTCTGCCTGAAAGCATGGCCCGCGTCCTGTCAGGCGAAACGAAGGTATGGATCACGCCCATGACGAACACGACGGCCGTGAGGAGCAGAAGCACTTTGGGCACTTCGTAGATGAAAAAATGCAGGGCTTCGCCGAATCGGGTAGTCCTGTCGAGCCCCGTAAGCCGCAGAACGGAATCAGGCAGCAATGCAAGGTTGCCGTAAACCAGCGCCCATGCAACCGCTGCCGCTCCCGTCAGGAAGAGGGGCTTCAGGTCGGGATTTCGATGTTCCGGGTTCATGCATTCTCCTGTAAAACGTTTCAGCAGCAGCCGGATGAATGGTTTCCGGCATGTTTTCCCGAACTTG
>CAIYPU010000131.1 GCA_903928225.1 uncultured Chlorobiaceae bacterium | reverse complement strand
TTTCATCCCCCGTGAAGGTTGTCATTCAGGGCCTTTACGTAGATATGCAATGACATGGCAAGGATTGATCCTCCTCCGATACACACTTCACTTGTTGACCGGCAAGGTATGCCTACTCGAGCTATGGTTGACTGGATGCAGACAATCTGGCGCAAGTTGAAAGGTCAGGATTTGACCGAGGTTACGCAGAGCACGGCCACAACAGTTACAGAGCTTCGAACTGATTTCAACAATCTTCTCACAGCGCTTCGAAACGCAGGGGTGATTCGATGAAGGTGGAACTGGTGAGCGTTGCATCCCCCCTGTTTGGTGAGGTGCTTAGCATGTTGCCAGGGTATTTCAGGGAGGTCGAAGGGGTTGCTATGGATGTAGAAACCCTACGGCTGTATTTGACCGGACTGGTCGAGTATGGTCATGTGTATGGCGTTCCGGGTGGCGGGTTTATGGTGGTTGACCGGTGTGAGGCTCTCTATCATCGGAATGGAGGATACTGGATCATTTTTATGGCGTATGTGGTTCCGGAAAAAAGGCGTTCGAACATTTTAGGCCGTTTGTTAAGAACCGTCAAGGAGCTACATAAAGGTGAAATACGGGCGATGAGCTACCGGGGGAAAGGCGCTGATCCCGTAATGGCCAAACGATTCAAGCACATTGGAAACATCTACATCGTATGAGCGGAGTTTTTGGGGATGGCGGGGCTTCCAAAGCCGCAGCCGCACAGGTTAAATCTGCGAAGCTGGCTGCTGATGCTCAGCTGAAGTCAACAGAAAAGATCATCGACTATAACGAATGGCTCTACAATGACCAGAAGTCGATGTCGATGCCGTGGTATGATGCGGGCAAGGCAGCTCTTTCCTCTATCCAAAAGGGGATTGCTGATGGTTCTTTCGATATCGGGAGCTTCAAATTCGATTCAAGCAAGGTTGACGTTACCAAAGATCCCGGCTACCAGTTTCGTTTGTCCGAGGGGCTGAAAGCGCTCGATAATACCGCAGTGGCCAAAGGGAATTTTCTGTCCGGCGGACAGCTGAAACGTGCCGCTGGATATGCAGAGGACCTTGCTTCGCAGGAGTATGGGAATGCCTATTCCCGTGAATACAACAACCAGCTCACCGAGTTTAACAGCGGGGTTAACCAGAAGCAGAACGAGTACAATATTCTTGCGGGGCTGTCTGGTTCAGGGCAGACTGCAAACGCTTCAATTCAAAACTCTGGTACCAATACCGGGAGTTCGATCACGAACGCTCTTGGTGTACAAGGAACGGCATTGTCGAACATGTATACCAACATCGGGAATGCCCAGGCAAACCAGGCTTATCAGAGTGCCGCTTCACAACAGAACCTTTTGAAAAACATCATCACCGTAGGTGCACTACTCTAATGGCAGAACAACAATTTTTCAAACAGCCTCTTTTTTCCCTGGGCGATGCAGTGATGGATGTCGAAAAGATCAAAGCTGCCAAGGCTGAGCGGGAGAATAAGGAAACCGAGACCAAAAAAGCAAAAAACCTGCTTGCCCTTGCTCCTCAGGTTGCCGCTGGTGACGAAGCCGCAACCAGGCAGTTCATCACCATCGATCCCGAAGAGGGGAGAAAGATTGTCGATGCTTTCGGTTCCATGGATGAAATCCAGAGGAAAAGTGCTGCCAACCAGGTAGATAAAGTTGGGCGGATAGCTCATTTCATTTTGAGCGGTGCTGATGATGCGGAACGGCAGCAGCGTTATCTGTTCGCGAGGCAGAACTCAGAGCCTGAGATTGCCGGTCAGATGCCGGAGCAGTATGATCCGAACTTTATCCAGTATCACCTTTCTCGTGCAACGGAGATGAAGCAGCTGCTCGAAAATCCGCAGGTGCTGACTATGGGCGGCTACGATGTGGCATATCAGCAGGGGCGCCCGATCAGCAAGCCGACCCCAAGTATGAACCTTCTGAAAATGGGGAACGATAATACCCAGGCCGGCCTTGACCGATCGAACAAGATCACCCTGAAAGGAATGGAGGAAGGCGGGAATGGAGTTCCAAAGTCGGCAGATGAATCGCTCATGTACAGGCAGGTTTCGGCCCTGTTTGGTGGGGTATTCAATCCAATTACCGGGGAGGTCTCTTTTTCTGATAAAAATGCCCCGGCAAAGGTTCAGGCAATCGCCACAGAGGCTGCAAAGCTTTTCACTTCTGGTAAATATTCCCGATCCGAATCAGTGACCATAGCGGCCAGAAAGTATGGGGTGAATGTCGATGACGGTACACAAAAGCCAGGTGCCCCTGCAGCCGGGAATAAACCTATCAAACCATTCATGTAAAGCAGTATGGGAAAAGTTCAGGAGCTTTATGACTACCTGAAAGGGTACGGTGCGCTCAGTGATTCAGTAACCATCGAGGTATTTTCCAGTGAGATGCAGCGGAAGAGCCGGAGGGAGCAACTTCACACCTATATGCAGCAGAACGGCTTCTTGACCAAAGAGGCCGATTTTGTTTCCTTCGATCAGACTCTTGGTTCTCGGGACTTGACGATTATGGAGAGCGTTCAGGATATCGGGCATAAGGTCAAAGACTTTGCGGATTCAGTTGTCGATCCGGACAAAATTCAGAAACGCGATTTATCGAAAGACCTTCAATCAGTTGGCGATGCTGCAAAGTTTATTGGAGATGCCTCAATGGCAGGTATCTACAATGCCAGCGCAGGAACCGTTGGAATTGCAAGGGCTCTTGTTGAAAATGCCACGCCGATATCAGCCAATCCGCTGCTGAGTCTGGCAATGACGCCGGAGGCAAGAGAAAAGGCTTTGACAAGTGGAGGAGATACCCCCATAGCAAACGCTCTCGGCGATTATCAGGAATCAATCCAGCAAAGCGCGGATTCAGTAATGCCGAAGGATAATACGGGCATTGCAAGCGGTATAGCATCGACCACCCAGAATCTGGCCAACCTTCCATTACTTCTTCTCGGTGGAGAAGTCCCCGCCCTTCTTGCCATGGCTGGGCAAACTGCAGGCTCGGCATATGGTGACGCCAGAAAAAAAGGTTTGCTTCCTCAGCAAGCGCTTATTCATGGCACTTCACAAGGTGCTATCGAGTATGCGACCGAAAAAATACCAATGGGCCGATTGATAGGAGACCTGAAACAGAATGCTCCGTTCTTCAAGACGGTCATGCACCAGCTTGCTGGAGAAATTCCTGGTGAGCAGATTGCCACTGTTTTTCAGGACATGAACGATTGGGCGTCACTCAACCCGGAAAAACCATTCTCAGCTTACCTCGCGGAACGCCCTTCCGCAGCTGCACAAACACTCGTTTCTACCATTGTTGGAACGGCAACCATGACAGGTATAGCTACCGGGACGAATGCTATTGTAAACAAAATCGCAAAGGGTTCACCAGGCAAACAGGTTGCCCAGGCTATTGATGAACAAGTGAGGCAAGCCGATCTCGATACTCCGGAAAGGTTGGTGCAAGTCGATAATCCCCCGGCCAGGAAAAGCATGGCCGAGCATCTTGCAGACAGAGGAGTTGATTTCCGCAAGGTTCCCCTTGGTATGCCAGGCAAAGCGATGTTCGACCGGGCAACTGTCCAGCAGGAGAGCAGTGGTAATCCGAATGCGGTTAACAAGCTTTCTGGAGCAACAGGGCAATACCAGATCATGCCTGTTTTCCTGAAAGAGGGGAACCGGCTTCTCGGAACGAACTATTCCATGCAGGACATGACAAATCCTGCAAAAGCCGAGCAGGTGAAAAATGCGGTGCATGGTCTGTGGATCAAGCAGTTTACGCACAGGAATGGTCGAGAGCCGAATGCTTATGAAATGGCCATGATGCACCATGGTGGGCCGGAGGGATATCTGCGACCTGATGTAAAGGATGCTCATGGGATCAGCAATGCAGAGTATGCCCGGCAAGTGGTTGCCCGGCTGGGGCAGGATAGTGCTATGCCTGGTGGTCAAACAGTTGCCCCAATGCCGGAGGCCCCGGAACTTCCCGGCATGGACATGGTTGGCGGACAGCTTCCCGGCATGGATATGATGCAGCAAAAACAGGATGCCCAACCAAAAAAGGCTAAGCCGAAGGATGAAGAGGCGAAACCGGCCGATGAAGAAAAAAAACCGGCACAGACCTCTCCATCATTTGACACTGTGATGCAGAGTGCCAAAGAGGTATTTGGGGACGATTTGGTCAATAAAACTCCTGTTGAAATCTACGAAGGAGTTCCCGAAGCAGATCCTGAAGCGGCCAAGAAGATTCTCGATAAAGCAAAGATCGAGCAGGCAGAGAAACAGGTTGAGCCGAATCCGACGCCGGCACAGATCGAAGCAGGGAACTACAAAAAAGGGCATGTTTCTGTAAATGGTTTCGATATCACCATTGAGAATCCGAAGGGTTCAGTCCGCTCTGGGACGGACAAGAATGGTCGAGAGTGGTCACAGACGATGCAAAACACATACGGTTACTTCAAACGTACCGAGGGTAAAGATGGGGATCATGTTGATGTTTTTCTTGGCGATCATCCAGCCAGTGAAAAGGTGTTCGTGATCGACCAGGTTCAAGATGGAAAATTCGATGAGCATAAGGTGATGATGGGATTCCAATCCTCTGATGATGCCCGAAAGGCTTACTTGTCGAATTATGAAAAGGGGTGGAGTGGGGCCGGTGATATAACCGAGATGAATACCGATGAGTTCAAGGATTGGCTGAAAAACGGAGACACAAAGAAGCCTGTCGGACGTGAGACCGTTGATACTGACAAAATGTCTGGAGCCCCAATATACAGGTCGAAGGATACCGGTAACCCCGATAGAGCCATGGGGAATGATTGGATCAGATATACTGGACGTGAAAAAGGTACTGGAAGCAATCGGATTTATGAGGTAAAGTTTATCAAGCCGGGAAAAAACTCTCCTTTCAAGCCTGGTGAAAAGCTCTTTATCAAGAGTTCTCGTAACATT
>CAIYPU010000130.1 GCA_903928225.1 uncultured Chlorobiaceae bacterium | reverse complement strand
TGGTTGAAAGGACCAACGGGTCCCTTGCTGAAGCCGGACGGTGGCGGAGGAGGCGTGCCGCCCTGGTTGAACGGGCCAACGGGTCCCTTGTTGAAGCCGGACGGTGGCGGAGGAGGCGTGCCGCCCTGGTTGAACGGACCAACGGGTCCCTTGCTGAAGCCGGACGGTGGTGGAGGAGGCGTGCCGCCCTGGTTGAACGGACCACCCGGTCCTTTGTTCCATCCCGGTCCTCCATGGCCTGGAGGTGGCGGGCCACCCGGTCCGAACGGTTTCATGAAATGCCAGTCTTTTGAAGGCAGAGGTGGTGGTGGTCCGCCGGGTTTGCGCCTGTAAATCGGGGGGTGCTGGTGGAAAAAGAGCCTGTCCCTCTGAAACCGCATTTCCCAGAACCTGCGGTCGTGCCGCCTGTATTCATAGTCCCTGAACCTTGCTATTTCAAGCCAGGGGTGACGCCTGATGTTGAGGGGCAGGTAATCGAACCTTATAGGATACCATGGACCGAAATAGTCCCAGGAGTAGTACCATGTGCCATACCAGTAGAGATAGTAATACTCGTCCATATAGATCATGTCGTACTGGCTCCCGAAGGACACATAGAATTCGAGGTCCGGCAGGTAAATAAAGTCAGGTCGTTCATTCTGACCATATTCGGAGTTGTCATATCCATAGTCATATCCGTTTTCAGCTTTCAGGTCCGAGGGTGTGCCTGCGGTCATCAATCCTGCAATTCCGACAGCAATGATTAAATACTTTTTCATGGTTCAGGTTTATGTTATTGGCGCAAGCCTGGGTTTTCAGGTTTTTTCCCGTTCTTACTTTTTGACGTTATTCATGTTTCATTCTTTCTTCAAGCCTGCCAGATTTTCAAACAAATTTCTATCGAGGGGAAATCAATGAAAACTTTCCTGATCGGACAATGATCAGATTTGAGCAACATATAGTGTCTGAAGAAAAACCATTCTGATAAAGTTTTCCGGTTCAACGCTCCACCATGGATGTGAAGCATCGAACCGGTATAGTCCCGTTTTTATGATGTCATTATATCAAGTACATACCGATCAATTCCGCAATGTCGTATTTTAAGGTAAACAGCATGATCAGCATGACAAACGATGACCGCCGATAATTTCAGCCTTCAGGCATATTTCCGGAGAACCGGTTTCGGTGGAAGCGTTTCATCCGATTTTGAGACGCTGAGGCTCATGATGCGCTGCCAGCTCTTTTCGGTACCATTCGAAAACCTGGATGTCCAGGCGGGAAAGCTGGTTTCGCTTGTCCCTGAGGATATCTTCATAAAAATCGTTGAACACGGCAGGGGAGGCTACTGCTACGAAGTGAATGGTCTCTTTGCCATGGCGCTCGAAGCGGCAGGCTTCACTTACCGCATGATAGCCGCAAGGCCGATGACCTATCCGGTGAGGCGTCCGAAAACCCATATGGCCCTTGTTGTTGAAGTCGATGGGACGGTATGGCTTGTTGACCTCGGTTTCGGAAGCTTCGGTATAAGGGAACCGATGAACCTTGCCCTGACCGGCCGGGAGGTAAGGCAGGAAAACGAAACATTCATGTTATGCATGACTGCCGATGGCTCATACCTGTTGCGCTCCTTCGATGGCGATTCCTGGAGAAACCTTTACGAGTTCACGCTTCAGCCGCAGGAGTGGGTGGATTTCGAGCCGGCCAATTTCCTCAACTCGAAACATCCCGATTCGATTTTCGTCAAAGGAGTGATGGCAGTTCTTCAGCAGCCCGGCGGGAAGATTGTGCTGAACGGCTACCAGTTCAAATCTGTTTCGGAAGAAGGGACAGAATGCAGGACGGTTTGTCCCGGAGAATTACCTGCCCTGCTCAGGGAAAGGTTTTTCCTTCCTTATCCTGTGTGAAGCTCAAAAGACCCGGATTTCGGGATTTTTTTACCGTTCGGGAAACTGTTTTCGCCGGCTTCCCGATTTTTCCGTAAGGGCACCTCTATATATCTGTTCCGAAGCTCTATTGCAGCGTTGGTCCCGATGAGTCGGGAGCAAAATCCTCATGTACTCCGTGTACACTCCGGTTTCTCCGCTCTGTCCTCCTTGCACTCGTGCTTCTCACGTCAGCAAAAAGGGATGTGCCTGTAAATGAAAGAGAGCGGGAATATGCGCATGCAGGAATGCAGGAATGTTCTTAACTTTGATCAGAGTGTGCATGCTGCCGTGAACCTTTTCATGGAGGATACCCGAAGATGTCTGTCAAATATGCGATAGAGCTCGGAAGCGTTCAGATCACCCTGCTGCTTCCTCTCTGGGGCCGTGCGTGTGAAACCCTTAAAAAACATCCGAGGATTGTCGACAGGAAAGCCTGTGAAATCATTACGAAGATCGATTACGATTTTTCGAAAATCGCGGCGAAGATAAAGTACATATCGCAGCTTGAGTGGATAGCGAGGAGCATCCATATCGACAGGACCATCAGGGAGTTCGTTTCCCGATATCCCGAAGCGACCATCGTCAATATAGGATGCGGGCTCGACACCACTTTCGACAGGGTTGACAATGGACGGCTTTTCTGGTATGACCTCGACCTGCCCGACGTGATCGATCTGCGCAGGAAATTCATTCCCGAAATCGGCCGTCGGACATTTATTTCAGCTTCATTTCTCGATAAAAGCTGGTTCAGGAGGATACATCCTTCGGAGCATGTGCTGTTCATGGCTGCAGGAGTACTCTACTATTTTGGGGAGAATGAGGTCAGAGAGATTTTCAATAACCTGTCAGCGGCATTCCCTGAAAGCGAATTCGTGTTCGATGCAGCCTCCCCGTTCGGGGTAAAGCTGGCCAACAGGAAAATTATCCGGAGCATCGGCCTCGGTGAACAATCATGCCTGAAGTGGGGTCTCGAAAAGGCATCGGACATCGTGAAGTGGAACGGAAGCATTGAGGTTGTCGGAGAATATCCCGTCTACAGGGGAATGACGAAGGGATTGGGCCTGAAAGACCGGTATCTTGCGTTTATTGCCGACAGGCATCGGATTATGTTCATGGTGCACCTGAGAATGTGATCCGGACCGCTCCGGTCACATGTCGATCGATGCCGGTTCATTCAAAGAACTCAACCATACAGGAAAAACTTCTTGGTGGTTTATCGTTGTTTTTGTATTATATACCCATACCGGGTATTGGTATTTTGCGGGTTTCAGGTATGCATTCAGGTAAATCTGCAATCCTCCCCGAGGATTTCCTGTTTTTAACTCCTGACTGAAACGGCGCTTCTGTCGCGTAAAAAAAATCAGAAAAACCATGAAAAACATAAAAGAGGTAACGGCATCCAAAGCTTTTGAAATGATCAGGAACGGTGCGGTTATGGTGGATGTTCGCGAAACGCGCGAAGCCGAGTCAAAATCATTCGATGTCGAGGGAATCATGGTGGTGCCGCTCAGCGATTTCGGAAAACGGTTTCGTGAAATTCCGAAAAACCGAGAAGTGATCCTTGCCTGCAGGAGCGGCAACCGCAGTCTTATGGCAGCAGGTTTCCTGGCCGAAAACGGCTACGGCAAGGTCTCCAACCTGCAGGACGGCATAATGGGCTGGGACAGGCAGGGGTTGCCGACCAGACGGTCAGCTCAGGAAGGCTTTTTTGCCAGGTTCATTCCCGGTATGTTCAGCGAAGCCTGAGCATAGTTTACGGGATCGTGTAGGAAAAATGAAAAACGGAAAGATGCAAGGGCTGTTTGCCCTGTTCCGTTTCGAGTTGTCGACAGCCGCTGGAATATGTGTCCTGCTTGCCGAAATCCTCGCGCTTGGCGCAATTCCCTCTCTGAACGACGCCATGTACGGCTTCCTGGGCTTTTTCTGTATTTCCGCGACAGCCCTCATACTCAATGACTGCTTCGATATCGAGGCAGACCGCATCAACAGCCCCATGCGCCCCCTTGTGTCGGGAACGGTATCGAGGAACGAGGCGGTCGTTCTTTCAGCAATTGTCGCTCTGTCGGGTTTCATTTCGAGCTTCGCAGCCGGCTTTCCGGCATTCATGCTCGCATTCATCGTCTGGCTCGCAGGTTTTTTCTACAACTGGAAACTGAAAAAGTCAGGATTGGCAGGCAACCTCCTTGTCAGTTTCTCTGTTGGCATGGCATTCATCTTCGGTGGGGTTGTGGTTGGGAATCCATATGAAAAAACCGTCTGGTACTTTGCCTTGACCGCCATGTTCGTGGATCTCGGGGAAGAGATAGCCGCTGACGCCCTGGATGTTGAAGGTGACCGGCAAAGCGGTTCACGATCGATTGCGGTGATTTTCGGGCCTGTTGCCGCCATGCGGACAGCCTCTGCTCTTTTTGCCATAGTAATAATCGGCAGTTTTGTTCCGTTCGCCTTCGGGTGGTTCGGCTGGCCATTCCATGTTCCGGTATTCCTTTTTGATATTCTGCTGCTCCTCTCTGCAGGGAACCTTCTGGATGAAAATCGTAAAAACAGACAGCGCGATATCCGGCGTATCTACCTGGGCGGGACAGCCATGCTTGTGGCGTTCATCGTCATCAGGTTATGGTTCTGATGCTGTTCATCCCGTTTAAACTGTTTGTATTCCGGATTATTTTCATAGATTTCCTCCACTCTGTTTTTTTCTTACTGAAGAAACTCGACACCCCTGACGGGGTTTAATTGGGAATCACGTGTAAATCGTGAGCTGACGCGCAACTGTAAAGCCGATCGATCATCCTGCAGCGTTGCAACCACTGTTCCGCCTCAAGCGGAATGGGAAGGTGCCGCAGGACCGGCAAGCCAGGAGACCTGTCCTGTTTCTTGAATCCGTAACATGCTTTCGCGGTCCAAAGCATGGTAAGTGACTTGGTCTGACGCATTCAATCCGCTCTTTCCAGCCCCTTGTCTTCTTTTTTCCGCACAAGCACAGAGCATCAATCAGAATTGTCCAGGCAGTTCCGTCGCCAAAGGTCTTTTGGCTGGAAGCTGTCGTCCAATGATGATGATGAAATACCATCGTTTCTGCCAATAAAAAGAAAAAAGGATCATGAAACATTCGTTCACCACTCCACAGGTGATCATCAAGCGTGACGGACGGAGTGAGCCGTTCGATCATGAACGCATAACGTATGCTGTTTTCAGGGCTTTGCGTGCGGTTGGAAAACCCGACAGGCAGAAGGCGGAAATGTATAGCTCAGCTGTGGTGGCGAAGATCCGGCAGGGCGGCAGTGATAAGCCTCCAACGGTGGAAGAGGTGCAGGATATGGTCGAAAATGTTCTGTTCCTGCATCAGGAATTCGCTGCGGTGAAAGCTTACATCCTCTACCGGCATCAGCATCGGAACATCAGGGATGCCAGGGAGATGTTCAGCAACATCGACCTGGTGGACAGCTACCTTCACCTTGAAGACTGGCGTGTGAAGGAAAGTGCAAATTCATCCTATTCCCTGCAGGGGCTCAATCAGCACATTTCGACCCTCGTGAGTGCCCAGTACTGGCTGAACAGGATCTATCCACCTGAAATAAGCGATGCGCACAAATCCGGCGTAATGCATATCCACGATCTCGGCTTTCTGAGCGTCTACTGCGTGGGCTGGGATCTGGAGGATCTTCTCATTTCAGGGTTCACCGGCGTTGCCGGGCATGCTTCAAGCAGGCCGGCGAAGCATCTGCGCTCAGCTCTCGGACAGGTCGTGAATTTCTTTTACACCATGCAGGGGGAAGCTGCCGGAGCACAGGCTTTTTCCAGTTTCGATACCCTGCTTGCTCCTTTCATACGTTATGACCAGCTGGATTACGCCGGTGTGCGACAGTGCATGCAGGAATTCTTTTTCAATATGAATGTCCCTACGAGGGTCGGTTTCCAGACCCCGTTCACCAATGTCACTCTTGATCTGAAAGTGCCCGGCATGCTCAGGGACAAACCGGTGATTATTGGAGGACGACCGATGGAAGAGCAGTACGGTGACTTTCAGGTGGAAATGGACCTTTTCAACAGGGCGTTTACCGATGTCATGCTTGATGGTGATGCCAACGGTGCGGTATTTTCTTTTCCCATTCCAACCTACAATATTACTCCAGACTTCGACTGGGACAATCCGAATTTCGAAGGGATATGGAAAATGACAGCCAGATACGGGATTCCTTATTTTTCCAATTTCGTCAATTCCTCGATGAGCCCTGACGACGTCAGGAGCATGTGCTGCAGGCTACGGCTCGATAAACGGGAGCTTCAGAAAAAAGGGGGCGGCCTGTTCGGTTCCAATCCCCTTACCGGCTCGGTCGGTGTCGTCACCTTGAATCTTCCTCGCATAGGTTACGAATCGAAAAGTGATGAAGAGCTTTTCGAGCGGCTCGGGCATGCCATGGAGCTTGCAAAAAGCAGCCTCGAAATCAAGCGCAAGGTTATCGAGCGCCTCACAGGGGAAGGGCTCTATCCCTATTCCCGTTTTTATCTGCGCCATGTAAGCTGCAAGAACGGATTGTTCTGGGAGAACCATTTTTCAACTATCGGCATCACCGGTATGAACGAATGCTGCCTGAACTTTCTGGGATGCACGATAGCGGAGCCACGCGGTAAGGCTTTTGCCCTCGAAATCATGGACTTCATTCGGAACCGTCTTGAATCTTTCCAGGAAGAAACAGGCAATATTTACAACCTTGAGGCAACTCCAGCCGAAAGCACTGCTTACCGCCTGGCCAGAACCGATAAATCTCTTTACCCCGATCTTATTGCAGCGAATGAGGATGCTGTGCTCGACGGTGCCGAACCGTATTATACCAATTCGACCCAGCTGCCCGTCGGTTATACCGATGACCTGTTCGAAGCCCTCAGGCTTCAGGACGAACTGCAGTCACGCTATACAGGCGGTACGGTTTTTCATGCATTTGTCGGTGAAAAAGAATTGCCTGCCGAGGCCGTCAAGAAACTGGTTCGCCTGGTAATGAACAACTTCACCCTGCCTTATTTTACCCTCTCCCCGACATTCAGCATCTGCCCTTCCCATGGTTATCTGTTCGGAGAGCATCATCATTGTCCATCCTGTCTGCGGAGCGGTAAGGAACAGCCCTGCACGGTCTATTCGAGGATTGTCGGGTACCTGAGACCCGTCATGCAATGGAATGGAGGAAAACAGAGCGAGTTTCGGGAGCGGAAACTGTTTAAACTCGGCACTGTGGTCGAAGATTGCCCGTATTCCTGAGGATCGGATAAATGACCGAATATTGTGAATTACGGGATCATGCATAAAAGAGAACTGCCGGTTGGGGGGTACATACCCCAGAGTTTTGTCGATTACCCTGAACTGATTTCGGCGGTTGTCTTTACATCCGGCTGTAATCTCCGCTGCCCTTACTGTCATAACCCAGGGCTTGTTCTTCCCTCACGCATCGCACAGGGGAAACTGATTCCTTTAGGGCATATCCTGGAAAGCATCGGTCGTAACCTCGGATTAATCGACGGGGTTGTCGTGACCGGGGGTGAACCGACAATCCACGATGGGCTTCCGGAAGTATTGCATGAGTTCAGGAAACTCGGTCTGCGTATAAAACTCGATACGAACGGCACGAATTCCCGGATGCTCGGCCGGCTCATCGGCGAAAGGCTTGTCGATATGGTTGCGCTCGATATCAAGGCCCCTCTGGATCCCCTGCGATACAGTGAAGTTGCGGGTATTCACTTTACTCCAGACATGATCCGGGACATCTGGCGCTCATGCGAACTGATCAGGTCATCCGGAATCCCGTCTGTTTTTAGAAGCACGGTCGTCAGACGATTGCATACTCCGGATGCTGTTGCCAGTATGGCGCGGACGGCAGAAAAAAAACTCGTCTTGCAGCGCTTCAGGCCTGGCGATATCCTGGGCAGGATCGATGAGGATGATTTCAGCGATGAAGAATTTCGTGCGTTAACCCGGATGATTGGTTAACCCGGGACCGAGTTTTTCCAGGATTTTCCTGATCGTGTCTCTGATTGACAGGAAGAGGTTTCTATTCAGTACCTTATCCATTATTATTCACTGGTATTGTTCCTGTCATCGTGAAAAAGGGAAATATGAACACACTGACATTATTTCGTGAGCTTTCACGGCATACGGAATGGGCCGACGCCGTCGTATTTACCGCAATCAACGCCAATCCGGCGGCACAGGAGGACGAACGTCTTCTCGGCATCCTCAGGCACCTGCATCTGGTGCAGAAGGTTTTTCTCGACGTCTGGCGCAACGAACCCGTCAATCCCGAAGAGACCGGTTCGTTTTCAGTTCCGGAACTTGAGCAATACGTCCGGAAAAACCACCTCGCGATCGGATGTTTTCATGATACACTGACAGCCGGTATGCTCGATGATGCCGTCAAGCTGCCCTGGGCGGGACTTGTCAGCAGAAACCTCGGTTTCGAGGTCGCAAAGCCGACGATCGGAGAAACACTGATGCAGGTCCATGCACACAGTTCATATCATCGCGGACAGGTCAACGCCAGGCTTCGTGACCTTGGCATCGGCCCGCCCATGACCGATTATATCGCATGGGTCTGGGCGCACAAGCCCTCTGCCCAATGGCCCGCGATCAACTGAGGGATATGCGGTATAGTCATGGAATCAGGTCGTTCTCTTAAAAGGCCGGCAAACCCGATGCCGGATTTCGTGCGCGATGCGCTCGAGTGCCGGTCCCTGATGAAGGCTTATCAGTCCCGTCCGGCTTATCAGCGAAATGACTATCTTGGATGGATAGGCAGGGCGAAACTCGATTCGACGCAAAAGAAACGCCTTGCACAGATGCTTGATGAGCTTGAAAAGGGCGATCTGTACATGCACATGAGATGGAAATCAGCGAAGCGGTGCAAATAACGCATTGCGGAACAGGACAACCTTTAGCGGTTACCCGGCAAAAGGTAGCTTTGATACAGCGATAAAACAGCGTCAGAGCCGTCGCATGAGGATATCGAGCAGTCAGGGATAATCTGTCGCGCATCGGTCTTTCCCCGGTACGATGACGGACCATGAATAATTTGGTGATTATTTGTTAGATTCCGCCGTCACCTTTGCAACCAAACCGATAAATCTTCAGCAAATGTCCGAACCTGTCATCAAACGGGCCCTTGTTTCCGTATCCGATAAAACCGGTATCGTCGATTTCTGCCGCGAGCTTTCACTTCTCGGCGTCGAGATCTTTTCAACCGGAGGCACCCTGAAAACCCTTCAGGACGCCGGTATCGCCGCTGCGTCGATATCGACGATCACCGGGTTCCCGGAAATCATGGATGGCAGGGTGAAGACGCTCCATCCCAAGATACATGGAGGGCTGCTGGCCGTCAGAGAAAATGCGGACCATGTGAAGCAGGCCCTGGAGAACGGGATCGGGTTCATCGATATGGTTGTCGTCAACCTGTATCCGTTCGAGGCGACGGTTGCCAGACCGGATGTCACCTTCGAGGATGCCATTGAAAATATCGACATTGGCGGTCCATCCATGCTCAGGAGCGCAGCAAAGAACAACGAATCGGTAACGGTGCTCACCGACAGTTCCGATTACGTACAGGTGCTTTCCGAAATGCGGAGCAACGGGGGGTCGACGAACCGTGCAACCCGTCTCAGGCTGGCACGCAAGGTTTTCGAGCTTACTTCCCGATACGACCGCGCCATTGCCGATTATCTCACGAGCAGAGATGGTGTTGCCGAAGGAAACGCTCCCGCTTCGATGACGGTGAGGCTCGACAGGGAGCTCGACATGCGCTACGGCGAAAACCCGCATCAGAGCGCGGGTCTGTATCGGCTTTCAGACCCCGAAGGCACCCGTTCTTTCGGCGAATATTTCAGGAAACTGCACGGAAAGGAGCTTTCCTACAATAACATGCTCGATATTGCCGCAGCAGCTGTGCTCATCGAAGAGTTCAGGAACGAGGACCCGGCGGTCGTGATCGTCAAGCATACCAACCCGTGCGGCGCAGCCCAGGCCCCGACACTTGCCGAAGCATACCGCAAGGCTTTTTCTACCGATACGCAGGCTCCGTTCGGCGGCATCATCTCTTTCAACCGCCCTCTCGATATGGCGGCAGCAGAGGTGGTCAACGAAATTTTCACTGAAATACTCATCGCTCCGGGATTTGAAGAAGGGGTACTTGAACTGCTGATGAAGAAAAAGGACCGCAGGCTCGTACTTCAGAAAAAAGCGCTGCCCGGAAGCGGCTTCGAGTACAGGTCCACACCGTTCGGCATGCTGGTCCAGGACCGCGATACGAAGACAGTGTCCATGAGTGATTTGAACGTCGTAACGAAAAGGCAGCCGACGGCAGAAGAGCTTGCAAACCTCATGTTCGCATGGAAAATCTGCAGGCATATCAAGTCGAACACCATCCTCTATGTCAAGGACCGCCAGACTTACGGTGTCGGCGCAGGGCAGATGTCGCGGGTCGATTCATCGAAAATCGCGCGATGGAAAGCTTCCGAAGCAGGGCTCGACCTCAACGGCTCTGTCGTGGCGTCGGATGCGTACTTCCCTTTTGCCGATGGTCTTCTTGCCGCTGCGGAGGCTGGGGTGACCGCAGTCATACAGCCAGGAGGATCAATCAGGGACAACGAGGTAATCGAAGCCGCCGATGCCAACAACATCGCCATGGTGTTCACCGGCATGCGCCACTTCAAGCATTGAATATTTCCTGCATCTGACGAGCGAATAAAGCCCTGCATATACGGTCAACTGAACGGATATGCAGGGCTTTTCCATTTAAAAAGTTCTGACCGCCCTCGCGTGGCCGGTTTTCGACATCTTGTCGACCACAAGCTCTTTTCCGGTTTTAAAACTCCTTCCACGGGAGTAATCGGCATCCTTTTCGGATGAACTCCAGTAAAAACGTTCCTGCTTGCCGCTTCTGGCGAAACCACCCGCTGAAAATCTGTTCACATAGAGCTTTTCGAGGTCATTGCTGTCGGGGAGGTACCAGTCGCCATACCCGTTTTTTTTCAGTCTTTCGCAGGCAGCAAGGGCATCAGGCCAATCGAAAAGGCCGGGGATATCTTCGGTATCGGAGATAATGCCATGCGGTTTTTCAGGATCATACCCTCTGTCGCCAGGTTTCAGGAGATGAACAATTGTTCCTCCTCCATAGCTGTTGCCGATTGCAAGTGTATTTAAGCCAGAAGTTTTAGGAGTTGCACCTGTATTGATACATGCCAAAAACAGGGCGAAGCATGTTACACAGAAGATCCTGGTCATCATGGGCATAAGAATTGGGTTATCGGTGTCGGGAGATTGATGGTGATAAACAATTGTTAAAAATAACAATAATGTCGCATGTCAAGCAAGAGGGTTTGAAATGAAGAGTGCTCGAATTAGTTCAGTTTCCTGCTTTCTGAGCAGATTTTTTCAGATTATCAGCGACAGCCCGGGCGTTTCTTTTCAGGCGCCTGAGGCCGATCCGGAAAACGGGTGTCCCATGAAAAAGTCTACGGAACCCAGATTTGCCGAGGCCCAGTATGGTTTCGGGCGTTATGCCTAACAGCTCCTTTTTCAGCGAAAAGGATTCGTCTGCCGTAACGTTGGCCTGCCGGTTCCATGGACAGATTTCCTGGCAGCGGTCACATCCGAAAAGGTTGCTTCCCGTGGATGCGGCTTCTTCAGGAGTGAACTCCCGTTTCAGTTCGATGGTGAGGTAGGAGATGCATTTCCTCGCGTCAAGCTTTCCCGGCTCCACGAGTGCACCGGTAGGACAATGTTCGATACAGGCATTGCATCCTGCGCAGGGGTAGGGGAGAGGTTGTTTCGGTGTTCCGATTTCCCTGTCCAGGAACAGTTCTCCCAGAAAAACATAGGAGCCAGCCGATGGAACGATGATCAGGGTGTTCTTGCCGGTCCTTCCGATGCCGGAACATTCGGCCCAGGCTTTTTCCAGAACCGGCCCGCTGTCTACGCTCACCAATGTCCTGACAGGTCCGTCAATGAGTGTTCTGATGAATTCGCCCAACTCTTCGAGTTTTTTCCTGACGACGGTATGGTAATCGTCGACCAATGCATATCTTGCGATTTTCGGTCCTCTTTCATCGTTCTCTAACCGGTTGTTGTAGCTGATCGCAGCGGATATGATGGTGCCGAGGCCGGGAAAGATCATTTCCGGACGGTTTCTTTCCTCTTTCTGCCTTTCCAGGTAGGACATTTCGCCGTGCCTGCTCTCCCCGAGCATATTTTCATAGCGTTTCATAGCCTCTGCAAGCGATGAAGGACGTGAAAATCCTACTGCTGAGAACCCGAGCCGTGAGGCTTCCCGGCGGATTTCAGCCACGATATTCACCGATGAGATGGCCATTTGCGGAAAAAAGGATGCAAAGGTTTGTTATGCAGGTAGTTATCTTTACCCTGAAGGTATGGGCATTCCGGGTTATTGCTCCGATTTTGTCATTCTGAGGCCGATGGGTCGTCCGAAGAATCCATAACTTATTCTTCCAATAATATAATGGATTCTTCATTCCGCTACGCTCATTCAGAATGACAACCCGGTTCCATGGATTTCCTTGCGACTTATTGTCGCCGGCACAATAAGTGTTCCTTTTCGGGTCAATCGCTCATAAAAAGATAATCACAGGCATAGCCTCATCACCCCTATCACGGATGGAAAGACGGGAATTCATCAAAAAAATATTTCTGAGGACCGGAATCGGTACCGGGGTCCTGGCGGCAGGCGCAGGCGGATTGGCAGGTTATTACCAGCCCAGAAAGGCGCTATACAAGGGGGACCCTCAGGATGATGAAGGTGCGGAAAAGCTGGAAATAACCCGCAGGGCAGCTGTCATCGGCGGAGGACTTGCCGGCATCAGTGCCGCTCTCGAACTTGCGGCCAGAGGGTTCGACGTGACGCTGGTGGAGTCTTCCGACTCACTCGGAGGCAAGCTCACCGGATGGAATGTCGATGCGCTCGGGGAAACGTTTCCTGTAGAGCACGGCTTCCATGGATTTTTCGACCAGTACTACAATCTCAACGAAATATTTGCAGAAGGCGGGGTAAAAAAGACGGTTTTCAAAGAATCTCCCGGTTACCCCGTTCTTTTCAGGGAGTTTCCTTCCGAGATTTTCGGACAGACACCGAAATATTTTCCCTTCAATGTTTTTTCCATCCTTGGCCAGTCCAGAAGGCTTGATCTCGTCTCGTTCCTGAAAAATTCAAAAGGCCTGCTTTCGACGCTGCAGCTGTTCGAGTATGATTATTCCCGTGCATTCCGGCAGTACGACACTATTGATTTCATGACCTTCTGCCGCAGGGGAGAGATCCTCCCTGCCTTTGTCGACACGGTCCTGCACCCGTTCGCCGACGCGACCATGAACCGCATGGAGGCGCTGTCGGCCGCCGAGGCGCTCCGCTATTTCCATTTTTATTTCATGGGAAGTCCCGAGGGGCTTGCCTTCAGGATTACGAACCGCGACTGCATGAGCGCCCTTATCGATCCTCTCGAAACAAGGATGCGCCGGCTTGGCGTAACCATCATGAAAGGTCGTACGGCGAGGAAGATCCTCACCGAGGGGAACAAGGTTAACGGTGTCCTGCTTGATCGGGGTAGCGGAAGCCCCGGCTTGTTTATGCAGGTAAAGACATCCGAAGTCCCTGTTAAAGGTTTCGGTTCCTTTCTTTCCCCTGACGGGATTCCTGTCCTGCTTGGAAGGAATGAAGGCGGTTTTGCCGCCTTCGATGCCCGATGTACCCATATGGGATGTCCTGTCAGCTATGATGCTTCTGCCGCCGGGCTCTACTGTCCCTGCCATTCCGGACGCTACGATCTTACCGGTGCACCCCTGAGCGGCCCACCGAAACAATCCCTCGCTCCTCTTTCGGTAACCGAGCATGACGGAACACTGATCGTGAGAAGTTCGGGAGAAACCGGGGGCGAAATGCTTGCATGCGATTACTGCGTGGTTGCTTCCAATGTCAGCGGGACCCGGTCAATATTCAGGAATTCTGATCCTGTAAGCCCTTTGTTCAATAAACAGATTTCGTCGCTCGGCGAAGCCGATCCCTATGCAGTTTACCGCGTTTGGCTCGACAAGCCCCTCGACTCTTCGCATTTTCCTTTCTATACCACTTCAGGGTTCACCTATACCGACTCGATCACGATCTATTCCCATTTTCAGGAGCCATTCATCTCGTGGGCGAAAAAGAACCGGGGTGCCGTTGTAGAACTGCATGCATATGCCATCGCTCCGGAAGACATCAAACCGGAAGAAGTGGTCAAAGCCGCGATGCTGAAGGAAATGAAGACCATGATTCCCGAACTTGCGGGCGCGAACGTGCTGTATGGTCTTTTTATGCAGCAGTCCAATTTCACGCGATGGGCCCCCGGTGACCATGCTTCGAGGCCGGGCGTGGAAACTCCCTATGCAAACCTCTTCCTTGCCGGTGACTGGGTGAAAGTCGATGCCCCGGTGTTTCTCATGGAAGCGGCTGCGTTTACCGGAAGAATGGCGGCAAATGCCATACTCAGGAACGAATCTCTGAAACCGGTTCCGCTTCCCATTGTCCCCATGGAAGGCCTTTTCGCCTGAAAAACAGAATTTCCTGCAGGTTACCGGATACCGAGGCATCTGACGACAGTGTCGTGCAGTACGGGACGGAACTTGCGGATTTTGATATTCTCTGACGTAGGATAAACCCTGTTGCAGAGGAAAATGACGGCAAGGTTTTTTGTCGGATCGATCCAGATGCTGGTGCCGGTATAGCCGAGGTGCCCGTAGGATGCGGCAGAGAAAATTGTTCCGGCTGACGAACTGCTTCCGGGTGACCGGACATCCCAGCCGAGCGCCCTGACTCCTTCGGGATGGGAGAGGAATTTGCCGAGGGTTGTTCCCCCGATATAGGTTCTGCCCTCGAGTTTCCCTCCGTTCATGATCATCATGACGAATCGAGCAAGGTCGCCGGTAGTGGAATAGAGACCGGCATGTCCGGCCGCGCCGCCGAGAAGCGCGGCATTCTGGTCGTGGACCGTCGGGCGGGGCGTAGAGAGAGGCCAGTCATGATCCTGTTCAACCGGCGCGATACGGTCTGCAAGCGACAGCGGAGGGTTGAACATGGTCGAATTCATGCCGAGAGGGACGGCGAAACGTTCGTGGAAGTTCGATGCGAGGCTTTTTCCGGTAACAGTCTCGATGATCTTTCCAAGCGTGATGAACCCGAGGTCGCTGTAAATAGTCGCGGTGTTCGGGGGGCACAGCAGGGTGTCGGCGTAAATGGCCCGGTAAACCTGCTCCGGGGTCCTGCATGTTTTCGCGAAATAGGAATGCGCTCTTAAACCGGATGTATGGCGCAGCAGGTTTTCAAGGGTGACCGCTTTTTTGCCGTTTGCGGCGAAGTCCGGAAGGTAGCGGCCGACGGGTGCCTGGATTGAAAGTGAGTCCCGTTCGCTGAGCTGCATGACGATGCTTGTCGTGCAGACCGCCTTGGTGAGCGATGCGAGGTCGTAGAGCGTTTCCGTGCTTGCCGGACGGCTTGAACTCTCGTAAGTCATCCTGCCGAACGCCTCTTGGAAAACGACGTGGTTCCCGTAGACAACGGCGATGCTTGCGCCTGGAAACACTGAATCCCTGATGGCGTTCCTGATCAGGGTGCGCAGGGCACTGTAGTCAGAACAGAAAGCCTTGCCCGGCAGGATAGTGGCCAGGAAAACAAGGAGTGTCCTGACGGCAAGGATTATCCGATGCCTGTGCATGCCGACTTCCCTGTCAGAAGAGAGAGAATTTCACGTAACGCCCCGGTTTTCGTTTCAGGTCGACCAGGACTGAATCAAGCGATGTAAGCGTATGGCTCAGGTTGTTGTAGAGTGCCGGATTAGAGGTGAGTTGGCCAAGAGTCCCCTTGTCGTCGTTGATTTTTCCGATGAGCAGCTCGGTTTGTTGTGCCGCCTTGTTGAGGCGGTCGATGGTCTGTGTCGTGTTGTTTGCAAGCGACTTGTCGTTCAGGAGTTTGGGCAGGAGGCCTTCGCCATGCGAAGCTTTTTTCGAAAGAGCCGAAAGTTCCGTCGTCGCCGATTTCAGATTGGCGACGGTTTCGACAAGATCTTTACCCATTTTTTCGTCGGATACGATCCTGCCGGCCATGCCCTTGCCATTGTTGATCTGATCGAGCAGGACGTTGATTTTTTCAAATGCTGCCGCAGCATTGTCGGTAAGGTTGGCCATGCCGTCTTCGGTCTGAAGGGCGATAAAATCACCGTTTTTCACCCTGGCCCCTTTTCCTGTCTTGATGTCGATGAATTTGTCGCCGAGGATGCCGAGGGATTTGATCGTCGCCCTTGAATCCTTTGTGACGAGTGAAGCGAATTCGTTCTTCAGCCGCAGTTCGGCAACTACGAACAGGGAGTCGTTCCTGTTAAGAAAACCCATTTTTGAAACAGTGCCGATCCTCTTTCCTGAAATGGATACGAAATTGTTTTCAGCAAGGCTTTGCATGTCCTGCGAAAGGACCTGGATGGTCGTGACACCGGTGAACATATTGGTGTTCTTGCCGATCACGATACCGAGATACGCTGCAAAACCGATGCCGAGAATGAAAAAGATGCCGGTTTTCAGATCGCTCCATTTCAAAGCGTTCGGGTTTTTCATACAGGAAAAATCATTAGGTGTTATAATTCGAGAATCTTGTCTGACAGTATCGAACGGATGAACTGGTGCTGCGAGTCGTGGAGCTTTTCCGTCACATCGTCGAAAATGATCTCTCCCTGGTAAAGCACCGCAACGCAATCGGCGACATTGAAGACATCATCGATGATATGGGTGACGATAACCGCTCCGAGGTTGCTGGTATGCCTGAGGGAGCTGATAAGAGAAAGAATTTTTTTGGAACTCACCGGGTCCAGACCGGCGGTCGGTTCGTCAAAAAGGATCATCCTCGGGTTGAAAACCATTGCCCTGCCAATCGCCACCCTTTTGCGCATGCCGCCGCTGAGGCTTTCAGGGAGCAGGTCTTCGTATCCTTCGAGGCCCGCGAAGCTGATCTGTTCCTGAACCTTTTTCCTTACCTGATCTTCAGGCAGTTTGAGGTTTTCACGAAGGAAAAATCCGATGTTCTCGCTTATGGTAAGTGAGTCGAAAAGGGCATTGCCCTGGAATACCATGCCCATTTTTCGGCGTATGTCGTAAAGCTCGGTTTCCTTCATGTGCGTGATATCCTGCCCGTCGACAAAAACTTTTCCGCAGTCGGGCTTGATGAGCCCGAGCATGAGTTTGAGAATGGTGCTTTTTCCGACACCGCTGGGGCCGAGGATAGCTTTGATGGTGTTGTCCTGGACCTTGAGGGAGACGTTTTTCAGTATCAGTTTCTCTCCGTAACTCAGGCAGACGTTTTTCAGCTCGATCATGGTGCTACATGTTCTCCAGAACTATTTTGGAAACATAGAAATTCGCGACCAGCACAAGCCCTGAAGAGACGACGATCCCCTTGATGGTAGATCGTCCGACTCCGGCTGTTCCTCCCCTGGCGGAAAATCCGTTGAAGCTGCTGACAAGCGTAATGATGATGGCAAACACCGGAGCCTTGAGGAACCCTACGACAAAATCCTTCGGCAGAAGCCTCGGGTAGACCGAATTCCAGAAAATGCCCGGATCGAGCTTGTGGTAATGTTCGGCGAGATAAGCGGCGCTGTGCAGGCCTGCGTAATCTGAAAGTGCGGTCAGCGGGAAGAACATGATCAGCGCGGCTACAAGCCTCGGCATGACGAGCTTGGCCACGGGATCGGTGCCGAAAGCCCGGAGCGCATCGATCTGTTCGGATATTTTCATTGCTCCGAGCTCTGCTCCGTTGCGTGAACCGAACCTTGCGGAAAGCATGAGGCCCATGAGCAGCGGACCGAGCTCACGAATAACAGATATCGACGTCGACCGTCCGAGCATGGTTTTCGCGCCGAAGTCCTCAAGCAGGTTTCCCACTTCTATGGCAAGCAGTGCGCCTATGGATATGGAACTGACCAGCACGATCGGAATGGAATCGGTTCCGCAGATGGTCATCTGGTCGAGAACGTCGCGCCAGTATGTCCGTACTTTCGGAAAAGTCACAAACGCCCTGACTGAAAAGAAAAAAAATTCCTGGATGTTGAGCAGGAACGCTTTCAGGTCGAAGATCATCTGTTTGTACAGGTTCCGAGCAATAGTCAAATGCATAGAGAATAGATGGTAAGGGCGAAACAAGTATGCTGCGCGGCCTGAAAAATACGCTCAAATAATAGCAAAACTTCATGAAAAGGCAAATCACTTGTTTTCAGGCATTTACCAGCCTGCATTTCATTTTCGTCACCCACTGGTAGGGTATGGTAACCCTGCCGAACGTATCTTCATCACGCTCCTTCAATCCGTGATAATCGGAGCCGCCGGAAAAAAGCAGGAAATACTCGTTGGCGATTTCCCTGTAGTAGTTCTGTTTGTACGTATCGTGAGAAGGATGGACGATCTCGATTCCGTCAAGGCCGAATGTTATGAGCTGCTTCAGTGTCTCATCGGGAACATTCTGTGCCGGGTGGGCAAGGAATGACAAGCCTCCGGCCTCGTTGATCAGCCTGATCACTTCACCGGGATGCGTTTCAATGCTTTTGACATAAGCCGGACTATGGGCGCCGAGATACTTGCTGAAAGCCTCGCTGAAGCTTTTCACATAACCGACGTCCTGGAGAACGGCTGCGATATGCGGCCTTCCGACGCTTCCGTTCTGGGCTTTGGTGATGATCTGTTCGATACCGATCTTCACGCCCATCCTGGCGAGCTTGTTGACCATGCGCTCAGCCCTTTCTGTGCGAAGCCGACGGCAATGGTCAAGATAACTTTTCAGCTCGGAGTGCTGATAGTTGAAAAAGTAACCAAGGACATGGATATCATAGCCCTTGTAGGTCGAGCTCATTTCTACACCCGGAATAAGCTCTACGCCTTTGTCCAAGGCTAATGGCTTTGCTTTGTCGATCCCTAAAACAGAGTCATGGTCAGTGATGCTGATGGCCTTCAATCCCGCATGTGCCGCTTTTTCGACGATTTCTTCAGGAGTGAAGAGTCCATCCGAACATTTTGTGTGTATATGTAAGTCTGCTTTTTCAAAGCCATTATGCCCTACGCCTGATGAGCTGTACGGCATGGCTGACAGGTTATAAGGTTGATTTTATCATTCTTGTATATAACAAAAATAACGGGTCCGTTTCAGAGAAAAGAGAATAATTTTTCGGATTAAAAAGTTGCTTCGTGCAAAAGGTATCAAACCATCCCGAAGGAGTATTGAAACCTTGATTATAAGGCGAATGGGCGGAAAGGGGTTGTTCCGGTGCATTCAGGGTTTCAGCATGCCTGAGGAGATCAGTGCAAGGATGCCCGTGCCTGCAGCAATACGGTAAACGATGAAAATGGTGGTCGTATGCTTTTTCAGGTAGTTGATCAGAAAGGCTATCGACAGGTATCCCGATATGCCGGAAATAATTGTCGCGACGGCAAGGTTTGCCGCATTGGCCGGGGAAGATGCGATGCCGTGCCACGTATGGTAAAATTCAAGGACCGCCGCTGCAAATACCGATGGAAGAGAGATCAGGAAGGAAAAACGGGCGGCTGATGAACGGTCGAGGTTTGCGAGCAGTCCGCCGGTAATGGTCACTCCTGACCGGGACGAGCCCGGAATAAGGGCGATGCTCTGTGCCAGACCGATCAGAATAGCTTCTTTCCATCCGATATCTTCCATGGATTTCAGCGGAAGCCCCTTTTCCATGCGGTTCTTGATTTTCTGTTCGGCCAGGATAAGCGCGAAGGCGAGCAGGATGAGTGCTCCACTGATCCAGTAGAGGGATCGGAGGCTCGTTTCTATCTGAGTTTTGAAGAGCAGTCCGAAAACGACGATGGGAAGCGTGCCGGCCGCGATCATCCAGCCTGTTTTCGATTCGGGGCTCTCGAGCGGTTTTCCATGGAGCATCCCGAGGATGACGGCTCGAGTGATGACGAAAATATCCCTGCGGAAATAAAGCAGCACGGCGGCAAGGGTACCGAGCTGGATAATGGCGGTAAAGGCGGCCCCGGGATCTTCCCATCCTGCAAGAGCCGGTATGAGCCTGATGTGGGCCGTGCTGCTGACAGGAAGAAATTCGGTAAGGCCCTGGACAAGGCCGATAAGGGCTGCTTCAGCGAGGTTCATTGGTATCGGTGGATAGCTTTGCGGGGATCTCGAGCGTCTGGAATAGTATTTTCAGGTCAGCCATGGCCTGTTTCACGGCCAGTGCCCGGTGGCTCAGCGTATTTTTTTCATTCATACCCATTTCGGCATAGGACCGGCCCCTGCCGTCCACGACGAAGACCGGGTCGTAACCGAAGCCTTCCGTACCTTTCCTTTCGAGGGCTATCGTTCCATTTACCGATCCTTCCGAAGTTTGTTCAAATGAGAAATCCCCTTCCCGGGAAGGGATGCATCCTTTCATGGCGATGACGGTGCGGAAGCTGGCGGTGCGGTCGGTGATTCCCTGCATGCGTTCGAGCAGGTAACGGACATTGTCTTCATAAGCCGGGGCCACACCTTCCGGCATCGGGGCGAACCTGGCGGAGTAGACTCCGGGAGCTCCATCCAGCGCTGCGACTTCGAGCCCGGTGTCGTCGGCAAGGGCTATCATATGCCCCAGGCGTCCCGAAAGATGCTGGAATATGGCCCTTGCCTTGAGCAGAGCATTTCCTTCGAGGGTTTTTTCGGTTTCTTCAACCTCGATTTCTGCGCCGAGTTCCCTCAGGCAGGCAACTTCGACGAGCGGCGAAATATGTTCAAGAAGAGGACGCATTTCGCGGACCTTGTCGCGGTTTCCCGTAGCAAGGACGATCGTGATCTTTTGCGTCCCAGGTGTCGCCATCGTGTTCATCGGATCAGGCCCAGCATTTCCCGGACCGCTTCGCCGAGCCCCGTCATGACGGCACGGGAGATGATGGCGTGGCCGATACTCACTTCCTCGATTTCCGGGATTTCCCTGAACGGCGCGATGTTGCCGTAGTTGAGACCGTGACCAGCAACGACTTTCAGTCCGATGCTTTTCGCATAGGATGCCGCCTCCATAATCCTGCGGAACTCGAGTTCTGTCTCTGCACTGTCGGTCTGCAGTGCATATTTTCCGGTATGCAGCTCGACAAGGTCGGCGCCTGCCTCAAGCGAAAGATCGATGGCATGTTTTTCCGGTTCGATGAACATGCTCACTTCAATGCCGCTTCCCTTGAAGGGTTTGATGAATTCAGCAAGGGCTGCGAACCGGGCGGTGATATTGAACCCTCCCTCGGTAGTCAGCTCTTCCCTTTTTTCAGGGACCAGCGTGATGAGCTCCGGTTTCGTGCGCAGCGCGATCGCCTGCATTTCAGGCGTCATGGCCATTTCCAGGTCGAGCTTCGTCGTAACTGACGCCCTGAGGTTCCTGAGGTCTTCGTCCTTGATGTGCCGGCGGTCCTCACGCAGGTGGCACACGATGCCAGCCGCACCGTTTTTTTCGGCGAGCAGCGCTCCTTCAACCGGATCGGGGACTCCTTCCCCCCTTGCATTCCTCAGGGTGGCGATATGATCTATATTGACTGCCAGTCTCATGATGATTTTCGATGAACCGTTGATAGTTATGCTCAGTAGTAACCGTCCCGCTCCGCATCCGGTCCGCTTGTAAAGCGAAGGTAATGAAAAAAAGATAAAAGAGATAACGCTCTTCATCCGTTGCCGATACCCCGGCGTAACCGGTTCCATATCCGTTCATGCAGGAAATACCCGGCGGAAGTGCAGATGTGGCTCACGATCATGAAGCCGAGTGCGAGCCGCACCTTTCCCGTGAACAGATAGATGGTCAGAAAATCGAGGCAGAAATTGAAGGTGCGGCAGGTGAACGCTTTGACCGGGCGATCTTTTCAGGGTGACGGTCCGTGCCATGACGTCTCCGGTTTGTGAGGGCAACACTCTTAATTTCTGTTCCGAAGCCCTGTTGCCCTTGACTTTGTCCGGCTTGCACCGGGATTTTCCGCAATAAAGAACGGTGCCGTTCAATGAGGTGTCCTGCTGCCAGGTATGTTCATGAACGGTTTTGTTCCGGTTATTGATTCCGTTACACCCGGAAAATACCCGGCCACAATGAAAATTTCCCGTTATTGATGACCGTTTGAAAGCCCGTTGCCGTTGTTTATGTTTACGGCGGATGAATGGGAAATTGTATCAAGTATTCAGGGATCACGGATGTTGTCTATGAACGCACTTACACTGAAAAAACTGGAATTTGACCGGGTCGTCGCTTACGCCGCGCGTTTTGCCCTTTCACCGATGGGCAGCGACCGGCTGCTCGCATCGCACCCGCTCCAGGAAAGGGAGGCGCTGACAGAAGAACTCGAGAGAGTGCTTGAACTGAGGAACATGCTGATGGAAGGCCTTTCGCTTCCGTTTTCTTTCCTGCCCGATACGAGGCCGCACCTGAAAAAACTCGAGATCCTCGACAGTTCGCTCGAGCCTGAGGAACTGCAGGATGTTTTCCAGCTTCTCCATGCTTCGGTCCAGCTCCGCAAGTTCATGTTCCAGAACCGGGAGGTCTATCCACGGCTCAATGACCTTACCATCGCCATCTGGCTGGAGCGGAGCCTGCAGGCGGCTATCCGTGTGGTGATCGATGAGCAGGGCAATGTGAGGGATACGGCAAGTGATGCGCTTTACCTGATTCGCAGGGAGCTCGGTGAAGGAAGGGAACAGGTTCGCAGGAAGATGGAGCGCCTGCTGAGGCACTGTTCCGCCAACGGATGGCTCATGGAGGATGTCGTCGCCGTGAAGAACGGCCGGCTCACGCTCGCTCTGAAGGTCGAATACAAGCACAGGCTGAGCGGCTACATCCAGGATTATTCCGGTTCCGGGCAGACGGTTTTTATCGAGCCGGGCGAAACGCTTGAGCTCAGCAACAGGATTCAGCATCTGCAGATAGCCGAGCGCAGGGAAATCGAAAGGATCCTCAGGGAGGTTTCCGGAAAACTGCGTGCCGAACTGGAAAACATCAGGCATAACGAAAGCCTGCTTTCTGAATTCGATTCCATCTATGCCAGGGGGCGTTTCGCCGTCGAAATCGGGGGCGTGCTGCCGGCGATTTCAACGGACCGCATCCTGCGAATTGTCAGGGGCTACCATCCGTGGCTGCTCATTTCGCACCGTGACAAGAAGGTGGTCCCCCTGGACCTTGATCTCGGGGAAGAGGAGCATGTGCTGGTCATCTCCGGGCCGAACGCAGGAGGCAAGACCGTCGCCATGAAAACCGCCGGACTGCTCTGCTGCATGCTGCTCCACGGCTACCTTCCCCCTTGCAGCGAAAGTTCGGTTTTTCCGCTTTTCAGCAACATTTTTATTGAAATCGGAGACGACCAGTCCATCGATAACGATCTGTCGACATTCAGTTCCCATCTTGAAGAGATCAGGAAGATCATCGGGTCTGCCGGGAGCCGGGACCTCGTGCTTGTCGACGAGCTCTGCGCAGGGACCGATGTCGAGGAAGGCGGCGCGATTGCGCGTGCCATTATCGAGGAGCTGCTTGAAAGGGGCTGCAAGTGTGTGGTGACGACGCACATCGGCGAGCTCAAGGCATATGCGCATGAACGGGAGGGGGTGCTGAACGGCGCCATGGAGTTCGACCGCACCGGGCTACAGCCGACCTTCAGGTTCATCAAGGGTTTGCCAGGCAACAGCTTCGCTTTCGCCATGATGAAACGGATGGGCTTTCCGGAAAAGATGATTGAGCGGGCCGCGGGGTATATGCACGGTGAGAAAATCGGGCTTGAAACGATGCTCGATGACCTCAAGTCGATGCTCGAAGAAAACCGCTCCCTGCGCAAACGGCTCGGCGAGGAAAATGCCGCGCTCGACGAGCGCGAGCGCAGCATGCGTGAGGAAGAATCGAAGCTTCTTCGCAGGCAGCGGGAGCTGAAGCTTGGGGTGTCGAGGGAAATCATGCGGGAGGTAGAACATGCCAGAAAAGAAATCAAAGGTATCCTTCAGGAGGTGAAAAACGCTCCTGCCGATGAAGGAGCGGTGCGTGAAGCGAGAAAAAAGCTCGGTCGGAAGATTCAGGATGCGGGAAAGAAGGCGGAAGAGATGGATGACGAAACCCGGTTCACCGGCGATTTGTCGATCCGTGAAGGCGACCTGGTCAGGTTTCTCGATTCGAACGCCACGGGTGAGGTGGAAAGCGTGAGCAGGGAGACGGCGATTGTCCGTTGTGGAAATTTCAGGCTCACAACCTCCATGAGAAACCTGGAAAAAATTTCAAGGAAAGAGGAGCGGAAAATGCAGAGAGCTCCAGAATCTCCGGGAAAGAAAAGTTCATGGACGGTTGCTTCCGGCGTATTCGAATCGACGAGGCTCGATCTGCGGGGACTTGCCGGTGATGAAGCTATCATGAAGATCGACCGTTTCATCGACTCCATGAGACTGAACGGTATCCGATCGGGCATCATAGTCCACGGGAAAGGGTCGGGAGCTCTCCGGCAGAGAACGGCGGATTTCCTGCAGCAGCACCCGTCGGTGAAAAACTTCCGTCTCGGAGAGTGGGACGAGGGCGGTTCCGGCGTGACCGTAGTTGAACTCAAGTGAGTATTTTCCGCTTTTCGTCTGCAGCTGCTGATTGAAAAACAGCGTGCAATGCACTATCTTAAGCCGTAGGTGTGCAAACGGAGCATGAACCGCATCCGTGTGTATCCGCACGAAACCATAACTATCCATAAACCCGCAGGGATTGAAACAGCAGCTACATACATACCTGACCATTCCCAACCTGCTGACAACCCTGAGGATAGCGCTTGTCCCCGTTTTTGTCTTTCTCCTGCTTCAGCATGATCCGGCCTGCAAGGTAGCAGGTGTCTTCGTGTTCGCTTTCGCCTCCCTGACCGACATCTACGATGGCTACCATGCCCGCAAGTACGGCGAAACCACGAGGCTCGGCGCATTTCTCGACCCTCTTGCCGACAAGCTGCTGATTACGGCGGCATTCCTGCTCTACGTCTGGCTCGGTTACCTTCAGCTCTGGATGGTCCTTCTGGTCGTTGTCCGGGATGTCTTGATCACCGGCCTTCGTATCTACGCAGAAATGAAGGACAAACCGGTCGTGACCAGCTTGGAAGCGAAATACAAGACGCTCGTGCAGCATATCTTCGTCTATGCGGTCATGTTCCTCGTGCTTCTCAAGGAGACCGCCTTTCTTGGCCGGAGCGCAACAAGCATGATCAGCACGTTTCTCATGAACGATATCCTGAATTACCTCATGCTCGCCGTCACGGTCCTGACGGTTTACACGGGGATTTCCTACCTGGTGAGCAACTGGAAGATCTACTCCGGCAAGCCATTTGAAGGCTGAGGCTATCATGAGGCTGACCGTAGCGAAAATCATCGGGACCTGTTTCGGCGCCGGATTCTTTCCCTGGGCTCCGGGGACCTTCACCAGCCTGCTTGCCGTCCTTCCCTGCATCTTTTTTCCGGGCATGCTCGATCCGAAGGTCATGTGCTGCCTCGTGGCCGTTGCCAGTGCCGCCGGAGTATGGGCCGGATCGGTCATGGAAGAGCATTTCGGGGAGGACCCCTCGATCGTCACCATTGACGAGCTTGCCGGCCAGTGGCTGGCGCTCGCTGCGCTTCCTGTCGGAGTGGTCCCCTTTGCGCTTTCCTTTCTTTTTTTTCGCCTGTTCGATATCCTCAAGCCCGGCCCCGTCAACGCTCTTCAGCGGTTGCCCGGGGGATGGGGCATCATGGCCGACGACCTGCTTGCCGGCATTTTTGCCAACATTGCGGCAAGGTGCCTGCTTGCGCTGCTCATGCCGCTTCACCTGCCTTACGGCATATAGAAAGCCGATATCTTCAAGGTCATCGCGGGGATGTCGAAACCGGTTTCCCTGTAGAGGTCGTCCATGTGGCCGTGTGTCACGAAGGCGTCCGGCAGTGCGAGTTTCAGGACGGGATGCTGCAGTCCGGCAGCATTGAGATGGTCGATGACCGCGCTGCCGAGCCCGCCGATACAGCTGTTTTCCTCGATGACCGCGAAATGGCTGACTTTCGGCGCGAGCTTTTCAAGAATCCCGGTATCGAGAGGTTTGAGGAACCTCATGTTCACTACTGCGGCGTCGATTCCCCTTTGCCTCAGGCTGTCGGCCGTTTCGAGGCCTTTCTGCACCATGTTGCCCATACAGAGCAGGGCGATGCCGCTGCCTTCCCGGACAACGGCCGCCTTGCCGATTTCCACCGGCAGGAACTCCCTGCGCAGGGCGATGCCGGTTCCGCTGCCCCTCGGATAACGGATCGCGACGGGGCCGTTCACCTGGTAGAGGGCGGTGAAGAGCATGTCGCGAAGCTCCTGTTCGTCGGCCGGAGCCATGATCACCATTCCCGGGACAGGCTGCAGGTAGGAGAGGTCGAAAGCCCCGTGGTGTGTCGGACCGTCTTCGCCCACGAGCCCCGCCCGGTCTATGGCAAAGACGACGTGGAGGTGCTGCTGGGCGACGTCGATGATGATCTGGTCGTACGCCCGCTGCAGGAAGGTCGAATAGATGGCGCAGACAGGTTTGAGCCCCTGTGTCGCAAGCCCGGCAGCAAAAGTGACGGCGTGACCCTCCGCGATGCCGACATCATAAAAGCGCTGGGGGAGGGCTTCCTGGAAGAGGTCGAGAGAGGTGCCGGAAGGCATGGCCGCGGTGATGGCTGCAATCCGTATGTCTTTCTGCGCAAGTTCGACAAGCGCTTCGCCGAAGACCTCCTGGAATTTCGGTGGCTGTGGTTTATCCGATGCCTTGAGCGATTTGCCCGTGACGGTATCGAAGCCGCCGCTGTGCGCATGCCACTTGCTCTGGTTTTCCTCCGCCGGTTTGAACCCTTTTCCTTTTGTCGTCATGACATGCAGGAGTTTGGGGTGGGGAAGGTCGTGCATTTCCCTGAGCGCCTTGACCAGCTGCTCCATGTTGTGTCCGTCGATCGGGCCGAAATACCTAAGGCCCAGCGCTTCGAAGAATGCTCCTGGCGTCAGGGCGGCCTTGATGCCGTCTTCGATCTTGTGCAGCGCTTTCTGGGCCGAATTGCCCAGATCGTTGTTGAACAGGGAGACCGATTGCCAGATCAGCTTTCGGAGCCTGTTGTAGGTCTTGTTCAGGCTGATGTTGATCAGATGGTTTTTCAGCCCGCCGGTGCTCGGGGAAATTGCCATCTGGTTGTCGTTCAGGATCACGAGGACGTCGCTCTTCAGGTCTCCCAGATGGTTCATGGCCTCGAATGCCATGCCACCGGTCATGCTGCCGTCGCCGATGACGGCAATCACTTTTTCCTTGCCGCCGATAAGGTCCCTTCCGGCTGCAATCCCGGCTGCCGCAGATATCGATGTCGAAGCGTGCCCTGTGCCGAACGGGTCATGCGGACTTTCGGAAATTTTCGGGAACCCCGCGAGTCCGCCGTACTGGCGGTTCGTATGCATCCGGTCGAATCTTCCGGTCAGCAGTTTATGGATGTAGGCCTGATGACCGACGTCCCAGATGATTTTATCCTTCGGGGAATTGTAGACATGGTGCAGTGCTACGGTAAGCTCAACGACACCGAGGCTTGAAGCGAAATGTCCTCCGTTCATGGAAACCAGATCGATGATCTCTTTCCTGCATTGATCGGCCAGGGCGATCAGTTCCGGGATATCGAGATTTTTAAGGTCTTCCGGTGAACGGATATCGGCGATGCGCAGGGGTGTTGTAACGGATGGGACCGGGTTTGGGTCGGACATGTCTGGTGAAATTTCAGTTTAGCGGGCTTTCCAATGCAGTAACCATATTTCTGCCTTTCCGGTTCCACCCCCGTTTTATCCGCCAGGGGCAGGGAAGGATCCTCTCAGATGCCGGAAATCTGGAAGAGAACATTTCTTTTTTCGCGTGGCCCGTCCAGTTCGATGAAGAAAAGGGACTGCCATTCACCAAGCAGCAATTTTCCGTCGGCGACCGGAATGGTTTCGGACGCGTTCATGAACAGGCCTATAAGATGGGCGTGGGCGTTGTCCCGGCCATCGATCGACGTCAGGTTATGCCGGTAGTTGCCGTCTCTGGGTACAAACCGTTTGAGGAAGGTTTCCATGTCTTCGAGCAAGCTTTCCTCTTTTTCATTGATCGCGATAAAGGCAGTCGTATGCCGGCTCATCACGTTGAGCTGCCCGTTGACGATTCCCGATGCCGCGACTGCGGCGTCCGCTTCTGCAGTGATGTCGATGATTTCCAGAGGCCTGTTTGTCCTGAGAGAGACGGTTTTGATGATGAATTGCATCGGGGAATATCGTTATGGTTTTTCAGCATTCGTGAAGTGAATCAGGGGCCGGGTCGGCCCCTGTGTTCCGGAGGCTTCCTCACGGAGTGATGACGACTGCTTCGTGAGGTGAGAGCCTCACATGGAAAAAGGGCGCGTCGTAGGTCATGTCGGCGCTTTTGTCGACATCTTCCGAACTGATGTAGTTCAGGACATCGATATCGAGATTTTCGGGCGACGGGTGCCTGAACTCCATAGTGATGCCCGTTGCCGTAAAGTTGGCGAGGACGAAGGCGTATTCGTTGCCGAGGAAGCGCTGGAAGCCGAAACAGTGCGAGCTGCAGGAGGTGTTCACTTCGAGCCAGGATATCTGGCCTTCCTGGAACAGCGGTTTTTTCTGCAGCTGGAAGAGTTTGCCGTAGAGCTCCTCGAGATCGGTATCGTTTATTTCCGGGGCCTGTTTGAGCAGCTGGACGGGAATTTTCTTGTGGTATCCCGACATCTGGTCCTGATGAACGAGGTGCATGCCCGGCGCGGCAAGGAAAACCAGTGCGGCAGCCTTGTTGTTGAGCCCGATTTTTTCGGCGGCCCTCTGCTCGTCGTGGTTTTCGATGAAACGGCAGAGGTGCTTCTGGTAGTCCCACTGTCCCTTCAGATGGCCCGAGAGCTTTTCGACGTTGACCGGGGCACTGCTGATGAAGTCATAAAAGGGCATGTCGTAGGTGAAATCAAAGCCGAGCTGCTGGAGCTCCCACTCCTTGTTCCAGTAAGATTCGGCAAGGAAAATGAACCCTGGGTGCCGCGCTTTCACCGTCGCAATGGCATTGCTCCAGAACTCGTGCGGCATCGGGCCGCTGAGACGGCTCCAGGTGCTGTTGAACACGCTCTTGAGCACCAGCATGGCTACGTCGCACCGTACCGCATCGCAGAGGTCGCTGATTTTCAGGAGGTTTCCGGTCATCATCTCGTGCGTCTCATGCCTTGCGTAATTGAGCTGCAGCGTATCGGTCCAGGGCGCGAAAAACGGGTCCTTGCCGCATGCGAGGTACTTGCCGTGCACGTATTCGAAGCCGGCTCCGGGATCATGTACCCATTCGGCACGCGGCAGCGATATGAAATACTCCGGGTGTTTCGGAAGCCATTCGTTGTCGAGCGCCAGATGGTTGGGCACGAAATCGAGCATCAGCTTTATGCCGTATGCATGCAGTTTTTCCCTGAACTTGACCAGTTCGTCTTTACCTCCGAGCAGGTCGCTGACCGTATAGGATGGGATCGAATAAGGAGAAGAGGCGATGTCGCCGGGAGCGATCTCGTCGACATGTTCGAAAAAGGAAGTCCTGAGCCCCGGGTGGGCCGTCGCGATCGATTTGCTGTAGAGGCTGGGGTTCCAGACCCCCATCAGCCAGACGATGTCGAAACCGGACGAGGCGAAAAAAACGAATTCGCTATCGGGAACATTGCCGAGGGTTATTGCCCTGTTGTGGATGGCGCTCAGTTTTTTCAGCCAGATTCTCGTATTGATTTCGTAAACGAGAGGAAACATTGGGCGTTTGTTGTTTGGCGATTGTTTGAAGGAGAATATAGCAACTCTCGGGGCAACATGCGTAACTCTGTATAAAATATTCCGGAAGCGCTCCGGCGGCGGGTCCGGCGCCGCGCTTTCCGGAGGATGGGGATGTTCGTTCACCTTTTGCGGGATGAAGCGGCAGCGGAGGCCCGGTTAAATGTTTCCGGTTATTTGTAAAAAGGGTAAAGTTGTACGAAATTCATCAGGATATTTTTTCGGTGCCCAGGGGGAAATCCAGGACAAGGCAGGCACTGCAACCGATAAAGCAAACAAGAGGTTTGACGGATTTTCTGAACGAACTCAACGAGGTGCAGCGCGGCGCCGTGACGGCGACTTCCGGGCCGGTGATGGTGCTTGCCGGGGCAGGTTCCGGCAAGACCAGGGTCATCACCTACCGGATAGCCTACCTGATCAGGAACGAAGGGGTATCGCCCGCCAACATCCTGGCCCTGACCTTCACCAACAAGGCTGCAGGGGAGATGCGCCACCGCGTTGATTCCCTGCTTCACCACGGCAGCGCCGGGGGGTTGTGGATAGGCACGTTCCATTCGATTTTCGCCCGCCTGCTGCGCAATTACATCGACCTTCTCGGGTTCAGCCGCAACTTCACCATTTTCGATGCCGATGACAGCAAGAGCCTGATCCGGCAGTCGATGACCGAGCTCAACATTTCCCACGACTCGGTCCCGGTCAATACCATCCAGGGGATCATCAGCCGGGCGAAAAACAGTTTCGTCAAGCCGGGCGAGTTCCAGCGCAGCGCAGGGGATTACAACCAGCAGAAGGCGGCGGTCATTTACGAACATTACGACCGGAAGCTGAAGGAAAACAACGCCCTCGATTTCGATGACCTGCTCATCAAGCCGATCGAACTGTTCACCCAGTTTCCGCGGGTGCTCGAAGAGCTGCAGGATATGTTCCATTACATCCTGATCGACGAGTACCAGGATACCAACCGCGCCCAGTACCTTGCCGCGAAAATGCTCGGCGCGCGCCGCCGGAACATTTTCGTCGTGGGCGACGACGCGCAGTCGATCTATTCGTGGCGAGGTGCGGACATCACCAACATCCTGAACTTCCAGGACGACTACAAGGAAGCGAAGACCTTCAAGCTGATCGAAAACTACCGCAGCACGGGCAACATCCTGAAAGCCGCGAACAGCGTCATCAGCCGCAATGTCCGGCAGATCCGCAAAGAGCTGGTCTCCCATCGGAACACCGGCGAACCGCTGACGCTCATGGAAGCGCAGGACGAGAGGCGCGAAGCCGAAAAAGTCGGGGAGCGCATCAATTCGCTGCGCATGAGACAGGGTTACGAATACAGCGCCTTCGCCGTGTTCTACCGCACCAATGCGCAGTCAAGGGTGATCGAGGATATCATGCGCCGACTGCGCATTCCCTACAGGATCTTCGGCAGCGTTTCGTTCTACAAACGCAAGGAGATCAAGGATGCAGTCGCTTATCTCCGCTTCATCCTCAACGACCGCGATACCGAATCGCTGCTGCGGATACTGAATTTTCCGCCGAGGAAAATAGGGGATGTCAGCATCTCCCGCCTCAGGGAGTTCGCCGAGGAGAAAGGAATCTCGCTCTACGACGCGATAAAGCGTGCCGAAGAGGGCGGTTTCCAGCAGCGTCTCGTTAACGCGCTCGGTTCTTTTACCGGTGTTATCGACAAGCTCGGGTCGATGGCGGAAACCGCAACGGTCTACGAAGTCCTTTCGGAGCTGTTCACCCTGACCTCGATTCCCCTCCTGCTCCAGGCCGAGAACACTGCGGAGTCGCTGGCCCGGTATGAAAACCTGCAGGAACTGCTTTCGATGGCTAGGGATTTTTCCGATCATAACCCTGACGGCAGTTCCCTCCGGGATTTCCTTGAAAACATTTCCCTCGCCTCGAACTACGACGAGGCCCAGGATTCGGACAACTATGTTTCGCTGATGACGGTGCATGCGGCGAAAGGCCTCGAGTTCCCCGTCGTGTTCATCACTGGCCTCGAAGAAAAACTCTTTCCGCTCAACGCTTACGAGCCGGAACAGCTCGAGGAGGAGCGTCGACTCTTCTACGTGGCCATGACGAGGGCGCAGGAGAAGATTTTCCTTTCATGGGCTCAGACCCGTTACCAGTACGGCCAGCCTCATTACTGCCTGAAATCGATGTTTATCGGAGAAATTGACGCGTCGATCGTCCAGAAGGAGAGCGGCGCCTACCTGTCCGATATCCAGGCAAAGGAACGGCAGGGCGGGCAGCCCGTCTCCCGTCCGGAACTTGCACGGAGGCAGGATCTTGCAGCAGCCCCTTCCGCTCCTGAAAGCAGGCCGAAACCACAGGCGGCAGGCATCCGAAAGGGATCGATGGTGCACCATGCGGTGTTCGGCTCCGGGACCGTGCTCGATGTCCAGGGTGCCGGCGCGAAGCAGAAAGTCAGGATACAGTTCAGGAGCGCGGGAGAAAAGACTCTTATGGTCCAGTATGCCAATCTTACGGTCCAGAGGTGAAATGCATTGAGATGCGCATCACGTAAAACAAACGCAGCAGCATGAGGATCCTATTCGGTGTGCAGGGAACGGGTAACGGCCATATCAGCCGGAGCAGGGAACTGGTCCGCAGGCTGAAGGAGGACGGCCACGATATCGAAGTCATCATAAGCGGTCGCAAGGAGAGCGATCTCAGGGAAATCGAGGTGTTCAGCCCCTACCGGGTTATGAAAGGGATGACGCTCGTGACCTACAAGGGGAAGATGAACTACATCGAGACCATGTTCCAGCTCGATCTCAGCCGACTGATGGCTGATGTTCTGACCCTCGACACGTCTGGCATCGACCTCGTCATCACCGATTTCGAGCCGGTCAGCTCGATGGCCGCAAGGCTGCGGAACATCCCCTCGATGGGGTTCGGCCACCAGTATGCATTCAAGTACAACATTCCCTTCGCGCGGGGCAATGTCTTCGAGAAATACACCCTGTTGAATTTTGCGCCCGCCCGGTACAATGCCGGGCTGCACTGGAGCGATTTCGGGCAGCCTATCTTTCCACCGGTCATTCCGGCATCCCTCTACGAACAGGATGTGCTGCCCCGCGTACAGGGCAAGATCCTTGTCTACCTGCCCTTCGAGGAGGTCGAGGATGTCACCGCCTTCACCGGGCCTTTCAGCGGTTACGAATTCTTTATCTACGGCAAGGTCAGCGAAGCGGGTGACGACGGTCACCTGCACTATCGCACCTACTCGCGGGAAGGGTTCCTGCGCGATCTCATGGAATCCGACGGGGTGGTCTGCAATGCCGGTTTCGAACTTCCCGGAGAAGCGCTCCATCTCGGAAAAAAACTTCTTCTCAGGCCCCTCGACGGCCAGATCGAACAGGAATCGAACGCTCTCGCCATGGACCAGCTTCATTACGGTATGGTCATGCATGCGCTTGACCGAAGCGTACTTGATGAATGGCTGAAAAGGCCCTGCAGGGAACCATTGAACTATTCCAGGACAGTGGATTATATTGCTGAATGGATAAAAAGCGGGCACTGGGGCGACCTGACGAAATATACCCGGGCGGCCTGGGGCGAAAAGTCTTAACCACGATACCGTATGCTTTTCAGGGATCTTGTAACCAGGGGCCGGAATTACGTGAAATTCGACGCTTCCATTGCCGTTCCGAATGAGCTGCTGCTTTCCCTTGTGGAGCTTGCCTGCTATGTTCCTTCCCGGGGCAACCTCCAGCCGCTCAAATATCTTCCGGTCACCGACCCCACGAATACCGATGCGCTCGTATCGATGCTTCTCCCCGAAGGTTCTTTCGCCGGGTGGTCTGGCACACCGGAAAGCGAGCGCCCGACTGCCTTCATCATCATGTTCGCCGACCTTTGCCTCGGCAGCGATTTCGGCATGGACAGCGGCATCGCCGCACAGACTATCCTGCTCGGAGCCACCGATGCCGGATTTGGCGGCAGTATCATACCATCTTTCGACAGGGACGGGGTGAACAATCATTTCGGGATTCCTTCCCTTTTCCTCCCCCTGCTTGTCATTGCGCTCGGAAAACCGGCGGAAACCGTGGTCATCGAGCAGATGTCGGAGGACGATCCGGTCGGCAGCCGTACCGATGCCAACGGTATCAGGCGCATTCCAAAAAGGGTGCCGGAAGATGTTGTTCTCAAGTCCCGCTGAGCGGGGCAACCTTATATTTCCATGATCCGTATCGATGAACTGCTCAAGGCCTACCGGCTAGGGTATTTTCCCATGGCGAACCCGGAAGATGGCAAGCTCTACTGGTGCCAGCCGCATAACCGGGCGGTTTTCCCCCTTGACAGCTACAAGCCTTCTCGCCAGGTGAAGCGGGTGATCAGAAACAACGAATACGCGGTCACCATCGATAAAGCGTTCGAGAGCGTGATCTGGCAATGCGCGGCACCCAGAAGAAACGACAGCACCACCTGGATTTCCGATGATATCGTCGAAGCCTATCTCATGCTGCACACTCTCGGTGTGGCGCACAGTTTCGAAAGCTGGCACGAGGGCGAACTTGCCGGAGGATTGTACGGGGTCGCCATGGGCGCCGCGTTTTTCGGGGAATCGATGTTTTTCCGCCGTTCCTATGCCTCCCAGGTTGCCTTCGACCGTCTTGTTTCCCATTTGAGACAGAGGGGATACCTTCTCCTTGACGCTCAGATCATGAACCCCCACCTCGAGAAGCTCGGAGCAGTGGAAATCACCCATGACGAGTATATGCGTCAGCTCCTGCCTGCGCTGAAGAAAAAGATTGTGTTTCTCGAAGCAGGGGAAATGTGATACTTTCTTAAATTACGGTTCTGATTCTCCTGTGCGGGGAAGGCCTAATCACGATCATTGACCTTTAACAGCGGAGTTTTTTATGTCGTCGAGGGATTTAACGGAAAACGAACTGCAGACAAGAGTTATCATCTATTCGGGCAAGGGAGGGACCGGCAAGACCACGATTTCCTCGTGTACGGCCGTCGCGCTGGCCAGGCAGAACAAGAAGGTCCTGATCATGTCTTCTGACCCTGCCCACTCGCTTTCGGATGTTTTCAACATGAAAATCAGCCGCAACGAGCCCCAGAAAATCGAACACAACCTTTACGGGCTCGAAGTCGATACCATCCACGAGCTGAAGAAGAACATGTCCGGGTTCCAGAAATTCGTTTCTTCCTCATACAAGAACAAGGGAATCGATTCCGGTATGGCAACCGAGCTGACCACCCAGCCCGGCCTCGACGAAATCTTCGCGCTCAGCCGCCTGCTCGACGAGGCGCAGTCCGGTAGGTGGGATACCGTCGTGCTCGACACATCACCGACCGGCAACACCCTTCGCCTGCTCGCCTATCCCGAGATCATCATCGGCGGCAACATGGGCAAGCAGTTTTTCAAGCTTTACAAGAGCATGTCTTCCATCGCGAGGCCGCTGAGCGGCAACTCCATACCCGACGACGAGTTTTTCAACGAGGTCAACCTGCTCCTCAAGCAGATGGAGGACATCAACAAATTCATCCTCAGCCCGGAAGTCACGTTCCGCCTTGTCCTGAACCCGGAGAAACTGTCCATCCTCGAAACGAAGCGCGCCTATACCTTCGTGCACCTCTACGGCATCAATATCGACGGGATCGTCATCAACAAGATCCTGCCGACATCGAAGACCGTCGGAGAATACTTCGAGTTCTGGGCCGACCTGCACAGCCGTTACCTCATGGAGATCGACAACTCGTTCTATCCGACCCCGGTTTTCCGCTGCCACCTCCAGAGGACCGAACCGATCGGCCCCGATGCCCTTCACGATATCAGCCGCAAGGTGTTCGGCGAACAGTCGCCCGACAAGATTTTCTACACCGGCAAGAACTTCTGGATCGAGAGCAAGAAAAATGCCCTTACCGAAGACCATCGTGAAATCCTCTGCATCAAGATTCCGTTCCTCAAGGATGTCGAGGAAGTTTCCGTCGAGCGCATGGGCACCGATATTGTCGTGACCATCGATCGTGCTCAGCGCATCATTACCCTTCCGAGGGCGCTCTACAGTCTCGAGATGGAAAAATTCTACCGCGAGGACAACCTGCTCAGGGTTGTTTTCAAGGACACCCCTGCAGACAAGGAGGAGAGCGAATTGAGTGTGAACAAAAACGTGCTCGACAAGCTGCGTTCGATGAGGAAAATGAAGATATAACCATTGCAACGGTTGGTCGGGAGGAGAAAAATTGCAGGGAAACTGTTTAAGTTTTCACGCCAATCTCGTATCTTCATTGTTTTAATATTTGAAAAGGCTGTCAGCCCCAATTTCTGTTAAAGAAGAGAGCATATATCATGTCCGAGAAAGCGCACTATGGTTTATTGAAAGGGAAAAAAGGCATTGTTTTCGGTCCCCTCGATGAGAGCAGTATCGGCTGGCAGATAGCCCTGCATGCTTATCAGGAAGGTGCAGAGATCGCTATATCGAACGTCGCTGCAGCCATGCGCTTCGGTAAAATTGATGAACTGGCGGCCCTGTGCGGCAACGCGCCGGTGATCCAGTGCGACGCGTCGAAAAACGAAGAGGTCGAAAGCTGCTTCATTGAACTGAAAGAGAAGCTTGGCCCCGTCGATTTTATCGTTCATTCAATCGGCATGTCGCAGAATATCCGCAAGCAGCTTCCCTACGAAGATCTCAACTACGAGTGGTTCATGAGGACCCTCGACGTTTCGGGCCTGTCGCTTCACCGTATTGTCTCCATAGCGCTCAAGAACGGAGCGATCAACGATGGCGGAAGCGTCCTCGCCCTTTCCTATATCGCTTCACAGCGGAACTACTGGACCTATTCGGACATGGGCGACGCGAAATCGCTGCTCGAGTCCATCGTCCGCAGTTACGGTCCGAGGCTTGCAAGGAGGGGGATACGCATCAACACGATTTCACAGAGCCCAACCTACACGAAAGCCGGAAGCGGCATCCCGGGTTTTGAAAAGATGTACGAATACAGCGACCTGATGTCTCCTCTCGGGAATGCCTCCGCAGAAGAGTGCGCAGAATACTCCATAACCCTGCTCAGCGATCTCACCAGAAAAGTGACCATGCAGAACCTTTTCCACGACGGCGGCTACAGTTCCATGGGTGCTACCATTCCCATGATCAAGCTTGCCCACGAGGTGCTGACCGATTCGGAGCTGGCCGCAAGAGTAGGTCTCGATGAGTTTTATTCCTCACGGTAACCGTCAGCGGAACCGAGGTTGTAGCAGGTTTCCCTGTTATTAGTTGATTTTATCCGGCTATCACCCGGATCTTTTCCGGGTCGCAGCGTTTTCTGTCCAATCCTTTTTTCTGGGCAGAAAACGCTGACTGGAGCCCTTTTTCTCCAGCCTGTTTCTATCTTGCAGGCGGGTTTGCATTATTTTCTATCGAACATAAACTGCGCCGAAGCCGCAGGGCGAAAGCCATCCGAACCGCAAAGTATAATCTTGGCGGTGTGACGGCTGGTGCACGCCGTTATGTTCATGAGTTCGAGGTCCGGAAGGCAGTTTTGCCGACCATCCGTCCTGCCGGATCGTCCTGGTGTAATTTCAATTGAGTGTTCAATCAAACAATAAATAAAACCATCATCGATATGACGAAACCGGCAACCATCATCTATACCAGGATCGACGAAGCTCCGGCTCTGGCGACCTACTCCCTTCTTCCTGTCATACAGGCTTTCACGAAGGGTACCGGCGTTCAGGTCGAAACCCGTGATATTTCGCTTGCGGGCAGGATCATCGCCAACTTCCCGGACAATCTCAGGGAAGACCAGAAAATCACCGACCAGCTTGCCGAACTGGGCGAACTTGCGCTTACCCCGGAAGCGAACATCATCAAGCTTCCGAACATCAGTGCATCCATTCCGCAGTTGAAAGCGGCGATCAAAGAGCTTCAGGATCACGGCTACAATGTTCCCGACTATCCGGAAGCGCCGTCAAATGATGCGGAAAAACAGGTACAGGCACGGTATGCGAAAGTGCTCGGCAGCGCGGTGAACCCGGTGCTGCGCGAAGGCAACTCCGACCGCCGCGCACCGCTCTCGGTCAAGCAATATGCGAAAAAGCATCCGCACAAGATGGGTGCCTGGAGCAGCGACTCAAAAACATATGTCGCCCACATGGGTGGCAAGGATTTCTACGGCAGCGAAAAGTCGGTTACGGTCGGAGAGCCGACTTCCGTTCGTATCGAATATGTGGACAACAGCGGCAATGTGACCGTTCTCAAGGAGAAAACCGCTCTCCAGAAAGACGAGGTTATCGATACCGCAGTCATGAACGTCGCGGCGCTCCGCGGTTTTTATGCCGACCAGATTGCTGCTGCCGGGCAAAAAGGCCTCCTGCTTTCCCTGCACCTGAAAGCAACCATGATGAAGGTTTCCGATCCGGTCATGTTCGGCCATGCGGTTTCGGTTTACTACAGTGACGTTTTTGAAAAACACGCTGTGCTGATCAGGGAGCTCGGCGTTAATGTGAACAACGGCCTCGGTGACCTCTACGCGAAAATCCAGAACCTCCCGGAAGAAAAACGTGCGGAGATCGAAGCGGATATCAAAGCGGTGTACGGTTCTCGCCCGGCGCTCGCCATGGTCGATTCCGACAAGGGCATCACCAACCTGCACGTTCCGAACGACATCATCGTCGACGCGTCGATGCCGGTAGTCATCCGCGATTCTGGCAAGATGTGGGGACCTGACGGGCAGCTGCACGACACCATCGCCATGATTCCGGACCGTTGCTATGCGACGATGTACCAGGCCATGGTCGAGGACTGCAGGATGCATGGCGCATTCGACCCCTCCACCATCGGCAGCGTCCCGAACGTCGGCCTCATGGCACAGAAAGCCGAGGAATACGGTTCACACGACAAGACCTTCATCATGAAAGGCAACGGTACGGTCCGCGTCGTGGACGCTTCCGGCGCAACCCTCATGGAGCAGGCCGTCGAGGCCGGAGACATCTTCAGGATGTGCCAGGTCAAGGACGCCCCGATCCGCGACTGGGTGAAACTTGCCGTCAACCGCGCCAAAGCGACCGGCGCTCCGGCTGTTTTCTGGCTCGACAGCAACCGCGCTCACGACAACGAGATCATTGCCAAGGTTAACGAATACCTGAAAGATCACGACACCTCCGGTCTGGAAATCTGCATCCTGCCGCCGGTCGATGCCATGAAATTTTCGCTGGAGCGTTTCAGGGCCGGTAAAGACACCATCTCCGTCACCGGAAACGTACTTCGCGACTACCTGACCGACCTTTTCCCGATCATCGAGCTCGGCACCAGTGCGAAAATGCTGTCCATCGTGCCTCTCATGAACGGCGGCGGTCTCTTCGAAACCGGTGCAGGCGGTTCGGCACCGAAGCATGTACAGCAGTTCCAGAAGGAAGGATATCTCCGCTGGGATTCGCTTGGTGAGTTCTCTGCCCTTGCCGCTTCGTTCGAACACCTCGCCAGGGCGTTCGGCAACTCGAAGGCGCAGGTCCTTGCCGACACGCTCGACCAGGCTATCGGCAAATTCCTCGACGAAAGGAAATCGCCGGCACGCAAAGTTGGCCAGATCGACAACCGGGGGAGCCATTTCTATCTTGCCCTCTACTGGGCTGAGGCGCTTGCCGGTCAAAGTGCCGATGCGGAACTCAGCCGGCGTTTTGCCGGAGTTGCAGCCAGTCTTGCTGCCGGTGAAGCGAAGATCAACGAGGAGCTGATCGGTGCGCAGGGAAAGCCGGTCGACATGGGCGGCTACTACCATCCGGACGACAGGCTCACTGCTGCCGCGATGAGGCCCAGCGCCACCTTCAATGCGATTATCGACGCGATCTGAATGGCATAAGACAAATACAACAGAAAACCCGGAGCGATCCGGGTTTTTCTGCTTCCTAACGATATTCCTTCGTTCCCGAAGAGTCGGCCCAGGCGTAAATGAACGCTCCACGAGAGAACTTCGCGACAACCTCGTCGATTTCGGAGGGTGAAACGACGAAGCATCCGTTGCTTCTGCCGATCATAGGCCCTTTGAATGTCATCAGGTTGAGCAGGATATAGCCCTGCGAAACGTAACCTGCAGAGTGCAGCACAATGTCACGGACGAAAACGCTGTCGTTCACTGCCGGATCCAGGCCTTCGAGCCGCATTGCTTTTCCGTGATCGCCATAATATGTATCGAGCACCTTGTAGAGGCCGAGGCTGCTCATATTCGACTGGGGAATATTGGAGAACGTCCGGGAATAAAGTTGCCCTGATTTCTTCCCGTGCGCTACCCGGTAAAACGTCTTTCTGCCGTTCTTCAGGTCAACGACTGCCATGCGTTCGACGTATGAAGGCTTGGAAAAATCCACGATCACAATGGTGAGCGGTTGTTCTCCGGGATGCTGCGCCCGGTAGCGGCCAAGGGCGGCAAATGCCGCGCGGTAGGCTTCCGGGGATATTTTTTCAGGCGGTTGAAGCAGGGTGGCGCCTGAAAACAGCATTGCCAATGCCAGGATTGCTGAACCGAAGATCTTTATCGTCAGCCATTTACACGACACCTGTTTTTCCATGGCATATGGGGATCATCATTTAATCATTACTGCGGCAATTAAAACTGTCAGTTTTGGTGTGTAAAAAAGAGCCCCGATTTTGTCATTCTGTCCTTTTTCCGTCATTCTGAACGAAGTGAAGAATCCATAAATTATTGTATAGAAATCAAATGGATTCTTCATTTCGCTATGCTTCCTTCAGAATGACAGACCCGCTGCATGGATTTCCTTGCGCTTTGTTGTTGCCTCAGTAATAACCTCGGTTACGATTCATAAAAAGATACGGGATAATCCGGATCGTTTCTACCAGCTTTTGATGAGCGATGGTATTATCCCGCTTTCCGACCGAGTTGTGAAGCTGTTTCAAGCCACTTCTGTCGCTGCTCGGGTGTTGATGTCCTGACGGGGCCGAATTCTGAAATAAAGACAGGCCGTATGCCGCAGAAATCGAGAATGGTGCGTTTCATCTGGTTGTGACCGGGCATTCGATAGATGAGACGATAGTACCAGGGCGGGGTATCCATCGTGACCAGAAGGCGGGCTGAACGTCCTGCAAGAAGACGTTCCCAGCGCAGAGCATGCGGATTGTTGAACTTGAAAGCGATTCCCGGCAGGAAGAGACGGTCGAAAAATCCCTTCAGCAGCGCAGGAGGTCCTCCCCACCAGACAGGATAGACAAAAACAAGGTGACCGGCCTGAATGAGAGCCTCTTTGGCATCGAGCAGGTCTGGTTCGAGAGGCTGGACTTCACGATATCCTTTGTGCTGGACGGGATCGAAGCTGAGTTCGCCGAGATCGATGCGGCTTATGGAATGTCCGGCATGGGCAGCCCCGGATTCGTAGGCAGAAGCGAGCGCTCCGCAGAAACTTTCGCTGTCCGGATGAGCATGGATAATCAGGAGTTTCTTTTCCATATTGGGTGGCCCTGAATGGATTATGGCCTCTGACCGGGCCTCAGTTTAAGATTATAATAACAAAACAGGTATCACGATGGTGATATTTCCGGACAGAAGGAAAGGGTGGGTGACGATATGGGTAAAGGTTGTTATATTACACCATAAGTTCCTGTTGATATACACGGAACAGATAAACCGACCATTTTGATTTGCCGGCCATCAGCGTGATTCCAGGAATATTTCACCTTCGGGAATATCCGGCAAACAACCTTGAATCTAATGATGCAAATTAAAGTATTGGGTACTGCCGGTCTTGAAAGCACCCGGCTTGCTGATCTGGTCAAAACCGTAATCGCTTCCGCTGGTGTCGATGCCGCTCTGGAAAAGGTGGAAGAGTACCGGGAAATTGTCCGGCATGGCGTTATGTCTATGCCGGCTCTTATCATTGACGGCAAGGTCCTTTGCAGGGGACGGGTGCCATCGCTTGAAGAGATCTGCCTGATGCTGAACGTGCCTTTGCCACGCAAGCTTCGTGAAGAACAGCCGAAGGTGGAGGAAATACAAGAGGAAATTTTTTCGGAAAGGCCCAGGATATTCATGAGGGAGATCAGAAAATAACCGTATGGTACAAAATCCATATCTGAGGCAGCGTCTTACCCCCTGTTGCGGTTTTCAGGTAACCCATGTGAACAGAAGGCCTTACTCTCCACTTTTCTGACGGATTTTCCAAAACGGGTATTGAACTTTTATCATCTTTTATCCCCCAGCTTTTCTTCATTAATTTTTCAGTTCTGAAAGCACTTCTTTCAATACGGTCTCCGTTCTCTATTTTTTAAGCTGTTTTTCGTAGATAAGGAATTATCTGCGAGTATTTACAAGAGCGTATCTTGCGACCGTTGCCAGATGTAAGGGGTATATCTCTTTATCTGTTCCGAAGCCCTGTTGCTCGGGTTGGTCCCGATGAATCGGGATCAAAATCTTCATGTACCATTTGTACACTCTGTTTTCTCCGCTCTGTCCGCCTTGCTCCTCGCTACAATAAACAGAGCTGTCCTTCAGTATTCCTCAATATCAATCTTTAAACCTGGGAGGTCCGAATGTCAGACATATCCGAAATTGAAGGTATCGGAGAAAATTATGCGGCAAAACTGCAGGGTGCCGGAATAACAACTGTTGAATCTTTGCTCGAACAGGGCAGTACTGCAGCCGGAAGAAAAACCATTGCCGATTCGACCGGTATTTCCGATCTCATTATCCTGAAGTGGGTAAATCATGCGGACCTGTTCCGTCTTAAAGGGGTCGGCGGGGAATTTGCCGAACTTCTGGAAGCTGCCGGTGTCGATACTGTTCCTGAACTGGCACAGCGTCGGGCCGATAACCTTGCATGCAAAATGGCCGGGATCAATGCGGAAAAAAATCTTGTGCGCAGAGTACCTGCGGAATCGGAAGTGGAAAGCTGGATAGCCCAGGCGAAAATACTTGGAAAAAAGGTTTCCCATTGATAATGCTGAAAACCTGTAAACGGAAGGAGCAATTATGGAATAAGGCTGTCCATCCTGTATTCTGACAGACAGCCTCTTTTGTTCGGGAATCCGTGATTATTCGCTGACAGCGAAATCGGAAAGGTAGGTTTTGATCGACTGGTGCTTGCCGAGGCCCAGTTTCTTGTGCAGGCGGTAACGGATACTTTCCAGCCCTCGTGTCGAGATGCCTATGGTATGGGCGATTTCCCTCGTGTCGTGGTTGAGCTTAACGAGGTGGAGTACCCTCATTTCGCGCTGGTTGAGCTTCGGGTGTTTTTTCTGTAGCCGGGAAAGGAATACGGAATCCGCTTCGGTCAGCTCCGCATTGATCATTTTACCGATGGTGTGGCTGTCTATGAGCGTGAGGCATGACTCCTTCATGCTTTTTTTTGTCGCCTGGTCAAGTTCGAGGCTTTCTATCTGATCAAGGAGTTTTTTCAGTTTGCTTGTCTTCTCAGCAACCGCAGTGGATATCCTGGTAAGTTCCATGTCCTTGAAGGTGATCCTTGCCTTGAGATCGGCAACTTCTTTTTCGAGGTCATGGACATTTTTTTTATGAGTATCTGGATTCGTTTTCATACTTGTTCATTTTAATTGCCGCGATGTCACTGACAGGAACATCATTATTGCGGTAATAATTTCACATCAATCGCAATATTACGAAAATATTCGGTTATTAACATGATTTTATTTGTATCTCCTGCTCTGCCAGCTGTTAACAGGGTTCCCTCTTCAGTCTTTCGGGAGCGGCACGTTTATCTGCTGTTCCGGTACATCATAGCGACTTCGATCCATCCATCCTTTCTTTCCGGAAAAAGCGGTTCATCGATATTTCGGGTGTTATTTTCGATTTCAGAGAGCGAATAACAGCGGTCAACGGATACTGACCGTTCGAGTTTGAGTTCATCCTCACTCCAGCAGGTTACCCTTGTGGGGCTTGAACAGTAGGTCATGATTTCCGTAAAGACAGCTTCGGGAATATGCCTCCTTCCGGCATCTACTGACGAAAGAGGTACGAGGTATTCGAAGATGACCGGCGATCCTGTGTCAACCATTTCCCATAGTGTTCTTGAAGTCCTTTTATGCAGGTAATAGGATATTCCTTCGATGACGAGCAGCGTGGGTTCGTTTCTTTTCCAGCCTGCATCCATGAGCAGGCGTTCAACCTGACCACAGTCGCAGATATCGGCAGCGATGCAGTGCAGGCTGCTGTCAGCAGCATAGCGCAGGTCCCTGGTAATTTCCTGCTTTACCGGCATGCCGTCCCTGTCAAGTTCGAATACCTGTAAACCGGAAAACATGGCGGCGAGCTCGATCCCGAGCATGGAGAAGCCTGCTGCGGGTATGACGACCTGCCGGATCGTTCCGCTCATCAGCAACGAGGCCGCAGTTTCTGCGATACAGGTTTTTCGATACCTGATGACATTTCCGTATTCAGGCCAGATGGCGTTACAGCGTCTTAGCAGTTCTATGCCGTTTTTCAGGTCGAGTTTCCTGCAATACTGTTCAACCGCTCCGGTCCGGTAGATTTCATGTCCGCACCAGAGCAGGACGAGGGCCGACGTATCGGCAAGCGGATGCATCGGCGAGGATTTTACAGGGAGTTCCAAGGGTGCTTTAAGTATTTTTTGCGTTTTGTCCGGACCTGTCTTGGCAGGATTTTATTCCTTGCCCAGCCTCCGTCGAAGAACATTATCATCTGAAACAGGAATCACCGCATGCCGGATCGCAGTTTTCACTCTGGGTTACGATCTGCTGATGCATGTGTTCTCAGGATTCGGAAGCATTCGTCCCAGGAGGAAAATTTGACTACGGACCCACTGCACTCTTCGAGCACAACCACCCATTCATCGATCAACGGCAAGTCCCCGCAAATGCAGGTGCGTTCGACCCGGTCAACAGGAAGTCCGTTCCTCATGATCTGCTCCGGTGTGCAGACAGCGATGACTTCAGTCACAAGCCGGTTGATGAGCAATGATTGAATACCGGGCCATGTACCATCACCGCTAATGGAGAGAGGCATGTTTCCGATTTGCGTTTCGAACCCGCAGCAAGTCCATCCAATTCCATCACGGAAACGATATTGTTTGAGGTTTTCAGCAGCGGCCCGGATTTCAGGCTCTCCTGCGATGACCAATTGGAACGGTATCCGTCCGACAATGTCACCAAGGGCTCTGCAGGAAAGTTCGATAACATTTGTTCCTCCGCATAGAGCGACATCCAGGCCGGGAGTGGAATTAATCTCGATGATCGCACCGCCTTCGCACCAGGGTTTTCCGATATCCTCTGTGATATAATCGACACCTGCTGTTGAGAGCCCCATGGTTTTTGCAATGGTTTCAGCCATTTTTCTGACATCGGGATGCACCAGGCTGCTTACATCGGTAGCTGTTCCACCCGTTGAGATGTTGGCGTTGGCCCTCAGGGTTATCTTTATTTCTGAAGCGGGGATTGTATCAAGTTCCAATCCCTGCTGTGAAAGGTACAGCAGAAGGGTCTCATCTACAGGCACTGGACAGAGAAACCTGCTTTTGACAAGGTTATCCGTTCTTTCTCTGTTGACGTTCTCGATCAGTTCAAGTATTGTACTCTTTCCATCACCTGTTACATAAGGTGCATTGCGGCGGGTGGCGGCCGTCAACTTTCCTCCGATGATTGTCAGCCGGTGATCATAGCCGGGAACAAACCTTTCGACCAGCAATGGCCTGTCGGTAACCCCTTTTGTATGATCGAACGCCCTCTCCAGTTCAGACATGTTCCGGATTCCTACGGTGACTCCTTTTCCTTTCCCGCCGGATATCGGTTTCAGAACACAGGGCCATCCCACCTGTTCTGCAGCTTCTTCAAGTTCTCTTTTATTTCCGGCAAGCCGGGCAGCTGGTGTTGGAAAACCAAGTTTTTCGAAAACATTCTTTGAAAGGATTTTTGAATGCTGGAATTGGAACCCCAGCGCTCCGTCAGCATTTGACGATGATTCGAAGAAAATCTCAGAGCGGCATCCCCAGCCGAACTGCCAGTATCTTGTATTCGGGATGAAAGGCATAAAGGGAATCACCCTGGACCGGGCACCCTGCATGAGAATATGCGCCTGATAGTCGGGATGGTGCGCTCTGCAGACCTGCCAGAACGATGCAAGGCTCGCATCAGCCGCAGAGCGGCAAAATCCTTCATCCAGGCAGGCGTGTTTGAGGATATCCAAGCCCAGTTCGAGGGCCTGGATGCTTACCGAGGGAAGGTGGTAGCCGATCCAGATCAGGGCTCCCTCCGGTGTGGTTACCGAACCGGAATCATGAAGGAAACCCCTGACTTCGTTAAGGGCACCGAGAGCCCATTGTACGATTACTGTCCCTATCTCTTCGCCAGTCGGGACATCCTGGGTAAATTCGGTTGAAATCCAATCGGGGAACTCTTTTTGCAGCCGTCTGCATCCCTGCCTGAGGCCTTCTCCAGTATAAGGATACTCGCCCGGCAGGTCGATAGCTGCCACCACGACGGGTTCCATGGCAAAAGGGCTCGGCCCGGAAAAGGTGATCAGGTGCTTGACGTTCAGCATGTCCAGTTCGAATCTTGTTTTTGTCATTCACTCGACTGAAAGTCACAAATGAATTCAGAAGAGCGGTTTGTCATTCTGAGTGAAGCGATGAATCAGGAAAAATTCACCTGTTTACAAAATAAAAATAACAGGATTTTCCGATCGGCTTTCCATGAACAAACACTGCTTTTGACAAATTTTCGGTCTTATTATTCATGGCCCCTGTGCGGTAGTGGTCGGATACGGGGAGCTCAGAATGATCGGAATACGAAGTTCTTTTGATGATAAGCAGGTATCTGTTGTCGCAGGATCGATTACAAGGGATCGGGAAGGATATTCGGGAGAAGGGAGGGTATGCAATGAAAAAGCCTCCGTGAAGAGGCTTTGCATGAGATATGTCGTTGAGCGGGAAACGAGACTCGAACTCGCGACCCCAACCTTGGCAAGGTTGTGCTCTACCAACTGAGCTATTCCCGCGTCGTTATGGGCATAAATATAAAGATATTTTATTTCCGTGCAACTCCTTTGTGAATTTTCTTTTCATGCTTTTTCCAGTACTCGAGGAAGTGTTCTGCCCGGTGGTTTCACAACCCGAGCTCGCGGATAATCGTCTCCATATCCTTGTCTCCCCGCCCTGAAAGGTTGACGATCAGGATACCGTCATCCGGCATGGTGGAGGCCCGTTTCAGGGCATAGTGCATGGCGTGGGCCGACTCGAGTGCGCAGATGATTCCTTCGGTCTCTGCGAGCTTCTTGAGCGCAAAGAGTGCCTCACTGTCCGTAGCGCAGGTATAGGTGACCAGACCGAGTTCCTGAAAGTAACAATGCTCTGGGCCTACTCCCGGATAATCGAGTCCGGCTGAAATCGAATGGGCTTCCTGCACCTGTCCGTCCTCGTCCTGGAGGAGTTTCGTGAGGGCCCCGTGCAGCACTCCGGGTTTCCCGAGCGTCAGTGAAGCGGCATGTTTTCCCTGAAGACCTTCGCCGGCAGCCTCGACACCGACGAGTTCGACGGTTGCGGTATCACCGAGGAATTCGTAGAACATGCCCGCCGCGTTGCTTCCTCCTCCTACACATGCCGTGACGACATCGGGAAGCCTGCCTGCCTGCCTGATGATCTGCTCACGCGTTTCTTTTCCTATGACGGACTGGAAGTCCCTCACTATCATGGGGTAAGGATGCATTCCCACAACGGAGCCGATGATGTAGAAGGTTTCCTCGGGGTTGTTCATCCAGTCGCGTATGGCTTCGCTCGTAGCGTCCTTCAGTGTCCTGGATCCGCTGGTCACAGGCCGGACCGTCGCTCCGAGCAGTTTCATTCTCGCTACGTTCGGGGCCTGCCTCCTGATATCCTCTTCTCCCATGTAAACAATACATTCAAGGTTGAAGAGCGCGCAAACCGTTGCCGTAGCGACGCCATGCTGTCCTGCGCCGGTTTCGGCGATGATCCGTTTTTTCCCCATCCTCCTTGCGAGCAGCGCCTGTCCCAGTGCATTGTTGATTTTATGGGCGCCGGTATGGCAGAGATCTTCCCTTTTCAGGAAAATCCCCGCTCCGCCTGCAGACCTGCTGAGCCTTTCTGCATGGTACAGAGGGGTAGGCCTGCCAACGTAGTCACGGAGGAGATGTTCAAATTCCGACTTGAAAGAAGGGTCGTCCCTGGCTTTGAGATATTCCGTTTCAAGTTCTGCGGCATTTTTTATGAGAGTCTCAGGGATGAATTTGCCGCCGTACAAACCGAAGTGGCCGGTTTTATCGGGCGCAGAGTAATCTTTCGGAAGCATGGAAAGGATCAGGATTAAGATAATTTGCAGGATGGACCGCTTTCCGCGATGCAATGCCATATCTTCGGCAGAAAAACACCGGTCGTATACCTGAAATAAAATAATATATTTAAACTTTTATCATCGAAACATCGCCATACTCTTGCGGAGTCCTGCTGCGTGAAGTTTTTTTCTGGAAAAAGCCCTGTACTGGCCCTGATTTGCCTCATTACGATTGTGGAGCCATGCTGCTTCCCGGGGGGGGCTTTTGCTTTTGTGAGGCATCCGAAGAAGAAAACGGAAGTCAAGCGGACAAAAGATCTCAGGCAGGCGGACAGGTCTGAAAAACCCGGACTGAACGGCATCGTCTATTTCTCGGCACGGGATTCTGTCATCTATGATCTCCGGAACAAGAAGATGGAGCTCTGGGGAAAAGCCCGTCTCAACCATGCAAACACTGCCGTCAAGGCTCCCGAGATAACCGTTGATCTCGAGACTGAACTTCTGCAGGCCACGAGTTCATCCATTCCGTCGAATGGCCTTTCGAACCAGGCAGAGTTTTCAGACCTCAGCGGCAGTTTCAAGGCGGACAAAATCACGTATAATTTCAGGACAGGCAGTGGTGAATCGTCGAAAATCCAGTCGACGACTAATGGCGTTATTTTCAGCGGGAAAACGGTGGAGCGCCGTGAAAACGGAACCATGGAGATACGGGACGGCATGTTCACCACCTGCGACGAACCGGAGCCTCATTACTGGTTTTCGAGCTCGCACCTGACCATCGTACCCGACAGTCGTATCATTGCAAGGCCTTTCGAATTGCATGTCAGGCCCGAGCTTTTCTCCCGACGCCTTCCGGAGCTGCCGGTTCTGGTGCTGCCGTATATGGTTTTCCCCATCAGGTCCGGCCGGGCATCAGGGTTCCTTATACCCCATATCGGACATGACGACAGGGGAGTGTATCTGTCGAAATTCGGCTATTTCTGGGCCATCAACGATTATCTGGATTTACGATCCGAGGGCGATATCGCGTTCAGCGGGAGCTGGAGGATCGGGGAAAGGCTGAGGTATGCGAAAGCCGGCGCATTCACCGGAGAAATTTCAGCAGAATATAAAAATTATTTCATCAGCGACGATTCGAAGCGGTACCGCAGTTCTACTGTCAATTTTATTCACAATCAGGAATTTGATCCGACAGCCCGTCTCGATATCAATATGAACCTTCAGGGAGGCAGCAGATATTACGACCTGAATTCGATGGACCCGCTCGAGATCGTCAACCAGCAATCCAATTCAAATATCTCTTTCGGCAAGACCTTCAACGATGACAACGCCTTGCTGGCTTTGTTCTACGGCCGTTCCGAGAATCTGATCGACGAATCTTCCTTTCAGAAAACGGGTGCTTCGTTCTATCAGAACCGGATGTACCCGTTCAGAAGCCCGGGCAGCGAAGACTGGCTGAACGATCTGTCCATCACCGGCAGCGCCGCTTATACCGGAAACCTGACTATCGGCGGAGGAAGTTCGGTTTACGGATATTCCGCCAATGCGAATCTCGAGATAGGATATTTCCGGCAACTTGGAGATGGCAGCAGGTCACTTTTCACCCAGGGGGTGGCGGTCCAGAGAAGCCGCCCCGATGCAGATTTCTACGATGAAACCTTTGACGGCACGAGCGTGACGCTGCCTTTCAGGATGCAGTCGACATTTTTCAACTATCTGAACGTCAATGCCGGATTGACGTTCAACCACTTCAGGCATGCAGCAGATGCTTCGAAAGATTTTTCCTCGACACTCCTTATGCTCGATGCCGGGACGAGGCTTTACGGTACGCTCGATACCGGGTTCCTTGAAAATATCACGGGGCTGAAGGCGATAAGGCATGTTTTCATTCCGACGGTCACCTATTCCTGGAACCCTGCTTTTACAGCAAGCGCTTATAACTATTACCACAAGCTGTATGACTGGACAGACCCCCGGTTTTTCAGCCGCTTTGACAACAATATATACGCAGGATTGCCGGAAGGGCAGAGCTCTCTGGGTATAACCCTCAAAAACATCATACAGGGCAAGTTCAGGGGGCCCGAATCTGCCGATGGAAGCGCATCGGGCGATCATACCAGGCAGCTCCTGTCGCTGACCGCTTCTGCAGCATATAACTTCGCTGCCGCCAAATGCCCCGTTGAGCCGCTTACCATCGTTGCCACGAGCAATGCCTTGTCGGACAACCTGCTCTTCAGCGCAGGCGGCATGTATGATTTTTACAGTTATGATCCGGTTACCGGCGAAAGGTCCGGCCGTACAAACAGTTCGGAGGGCAAGGGCCTGTTGCGTTTTGTGAAAGGATTTCTCAACATGAGCCTTTACGTACAGGGCAGAAGGAGTGACGGTTCAACCGGCCAGCCGACGGTGCCGGTTTTACCCAATGCTGCACGTTCCATGTACCAGAACCGCTTCAACAGAAACAATTTCGATTCGATCGATTTTTCCATTCCCTGGGAGTTGCGTGCATCCCTCTTTCTTCAGAGCGATAAAAGTAATCCGCTTGTTGCAGGGCAGGCAAACTACCTGCTCAATACTTCCGCGAAAGTCTCGATTATGAGAAAGTGGCAGATCGAACTGGATTCAGGCTATGATTTCGGAAACGAAGAGCTCGTATTTCCAATGATACAGGTCTATCGTGACCTGCATTGCTGGCAGTTCGGTTTCCAGATGGTGCCATTCGGGGAGTTCAGGAGCTTCGGAATCCAGATCGGCCTCAAGGCCCCGCAGTTTTCGGATATCCGTTTCAATGCGGGCAATTCTGCGAAAGGCTGGTAGCGCAATCCCTCCGGATATTTTCCTGAAGAGAACTACTGAAGAGATTTCAGGATGTGCGCGAGCCTTCTGTTGAAGGCCTCATGGTCGTCATGATGGATGCAATGGGATGCTTTCGGGACGATGAAAGCGCCTGCCTGCGGCAGGAGTTCCTGGAATTCCGGTATGATTTTCTGGGGTGGAAGCGCCGTATCTTCGGCTCCCCAGACCAGGAAAGCATCCCCCTTGTAATTGCTTGGTTTCGGCAGATTGTCGAGCCTGAAGTCGTGGGGCCTTTTTGACGGTGAAAGGTACGAGTGGAGTGCGCCTTTGTCCCGCAGGGGCTGGCTGAATTGATTTATGAGCTTCAGGTCGACCCTGTTCTGGTTGTAATAGGTCGGAAGAAGGCTCTGGCTGACCCCCATTGGGTTGGCGAAGGCTGAAAACAGTACTTCACCTATGACTGGTGAACCGATCAGACCGAAAAAAACACTGGTCATCCCCTCCATCGTATCCCCAAAGAGCCCGGATGGGTTGGCAAGGATGAGTGCCCTGACTTTATCGGGCATGTGGTGGGCGAAATATATTCCGCTCGCCGCTCCCATCGAGTGACCTACAATGATGACCGAATCGAGTCCCTTGAGTTTCATGATAGCCTCTATCTGGGCTGCGAAAAGCTCGAGGCGGTAGCGGACGTTCGGTTTCTGTGATTTTCCGAAACCGATAAGGTCCATCGCATAGATTTTGTAGTCACCGGCAAATTCAGGAATGTTCCTGTTCCAGTGCTCAAGCATGGCGCCATAACCATGGATGAAAAGCAGCGGAGGCTTTCCGCTGTTGTCGGGGCCGTATTCCTGATATCTGATTTTTGCCTCGTCCTCAGGGGAAAACTGCCAGAGAAAATATTTATCCTTCGCAGACTTGCTCATGGAAACTCTCGATAAAATCCGGATATTTTCAAACTTATAAGGGGTTCTTCCTGTTCTACGTCTTTAATATAAAATAAATCACAATGGTAGAAAGCAGTGGGAGCACCCCCATTCCCCTGAAAAGAGGGAGAAATGCATGCTACAGGTTTCAAGAAAATTCGAATACGGGCTTCATGCCGTCACCTATCTGGCCTCCAGGGGCCGCGATCGGGTTGTTACCGTCAAAGAGATTGCCGATGAAATCGGCTTTTCCCAGGAATTCCTTTCAAAAGCGATGCAGAGCCTCAAGCGGAGCGGGATCATAATCTCCGTCCAGGGAGTCAAGGGGGGCTACAGGTTTGCAAAGGGTCCCGAATCGATAACCCTGGCCGACATTGCCGTCGCCATCGAGGGTAAACCCCATATTGTGCGATGCGGTGTCAGACTCAGCAACTGCGAGATCAGTTCCTCCTGCCAGCACAGGGGGTATATGAACAGCCTGCAGAACCGTATCCAGGACCTCCTTGCATCGACAACCATAGACGACCTCCTGCATCATAAAGAACGATGACTTTTAAGGTACCGAGAAGCTCCCTTCTTTTGCGTGAACAACCATCATGTTCCACCCAAACATCCCGGTCAAAAATACTCGGGAGAGTACGCTCCAAATGACTATGCAAAAATCCTGTACCCCCGCTCACCGAGGGGCGCTGCCAGATATCGTACTCAGGGGTATCGCCACCCACAATCTGAGGAACATAACCGTTCGTATTCCCCGCAACCGTTTTGTCGTGCTGACCGGTGTGAGCGGTTCCGGGAAATCAAGCCTGGCTTTTGACACGCTCTATGCCGAAGGGCACCGCCGTTATGTCGAATCGCTTTCCGCTTATGTGAGGCAGTTCCTCGAGCGTATGCCTCGCCCTGACATCGAGAGCGTCGAAGGCATTGCGCCGGCGATAGCCATCGAGCAGAAAGCGATTCCGAAGAATCCCCGTTCGACGGTGGGTACGGTTTCGGAGATCTATGATTACCTCCGTCTTCTTTTTGCGAGGATCGGTAAAATCTATTCCCGTGACACCAACGAGCTTGTCCTCAAGCATACTCCTGACGATGTCGGCCTGCAGGCTTCGTTTTTCGATGAAGGCACGAAATTTTATGCCGGTTTTTTCTTTCCTTCGCACGAACGCAACGGGCACCGTCATTCCACCGTGCAGGAAGAGATAGGGAACCTCCTGAAAAAGGGTTTTTTCAGGGTTGTCGAAGGGGACAGCGTTCTTGATCTCAACGATGAAAGGATCTGCAGGAAAGTGCTCGATATGCCTGCTGAAGAGCGATCCCATCTTCTGGTGCTCGTCGACCGTTTCGTGGCCAAAAATGACGAAAAGGTGCTCAGCAGGGTTTCCCAGGCTGCGGAAACCTGCTTCAACGAATCCGGTGGCTATGCTGTACTGAAGGTAGCGGGCGGAAAGGTTTTCCGTTTCAGCGACCGGCTCGAACTCAACGGCATCGAGTACCAGGAGCCTTCGCCCCAGCTTTTCGCCTTCAATTCTCCGATCGGCGCATGTACCGAATGCCAGGGTTTCGGGCGCATTGCCGGTATCGACGAGGATGTGGTGGTTCCCGACAAATCGCTTTCCATTGCCGAGGGGGCAATCGCATGCTGGAATTCTGAAAAGTACCGCTGGAACCTCCGCCAGCTCCTGAAGGCGGCGCCTGCGGCCGGCATTCCGACCGACGTGCCGTATGAGAAACTTTCCCATATCCACAAGGACATCATCTGGAAAGGCCTCGGCGAAGACCGGTACAAGGGGATCAGGCCATTTTTCGCCGAAATCGAGCGCGACGCCGGCTACAAGATGCATTACCGCGTTTTCCTGAGCCGGTACCGCGGCTATGCCACCTGCCCGGAATGCGAAGGGAGCAGGCTTAACCCCGATGCACGTCTCGTGAGGGTTTCAGGCAGCAGCATCGGCGAGGTGACCCGCATGAACATCGCCGACGCCCATGAATTTTTCCTGAACCTCGATATTTCGCCTTTCGACAGGAAGGTGGCCGAAGCCGTGCTTCAGGAGATCACCAAACGGCTCGGCTACCTGCTCGACGTCGGACTCAACTACCTGACGCTCGACCGGCTCACCCATACGCTCAGCGGAGGCGAGTTTCAGCGCATCAACCTCTCGACATCGCTTGGCTCGCCGCTTGTCGGCGCGGTCTATATCCTCGACGAACCGAGCATCGGGCTCCACCAGAGCGACTCTGTCCGGCTCATATCACTGCTCAGGAAACTGCGCGACCTCGGCAATACGGTCATTGTGGTCGAGCACGACCGGGAGATCATCGAGGCGGCGGACGAAGTGATCGACCTCGGCCCTTTTGCCGGCAGGCTTGGAGGCGAACTGGTCTTCCAGGGGACTGTAGACGAGATGAGGGCATCCGGCGAATCGCTTACCGCGCAGTACCTGAGCGGCCGCAAGCACATTGCCCTGCCGGAAAGGCGCACCGCACCGGATTTCAGTTCCTGCATCGAGATCAGAGGAGCACTGCAGAACAACCTGAAGAATATCGACGTTCGTTTTCCCCTCGGGATCATGACCTGCGTCACCGGCGTGAGCGGTTCGGGGAAATCGACGCTGGTGAACGATATCCTCGGCAAAGGCATCATCAAGGAAAAGACGGGCCTGAAGGAGAAGGTCGGCACGCACCGTTCGATCACCGGGACCTGGCTCGTCGATCGTGTCGAGCAGGTCGACCAGTCGCCCATAGGAAAATCAAGCCGAAGCAACCCGGCCACCTACCTGAAGATTTTCGACGATATCCGGATGCTTTTCGCGCAGACAAAGGATGCGAAGGCAAGAGGGTGGAAAGCCGGCTACTTCTCATTCAACATTCCCGGCGGACGTTGTGAAACCTGTGCGGGCGAAGGCAGCGTGCATATCGAGATGCAGTTTCTCGCCGATATCGAGGCCGTATGCGAGGAGTGCAACGGCCTTCGCTACAAACAGGAGACCCTCGAAGTGAAGTACCGGGGCCGCTCGATTGCCGAAGTGCTCGACATGACCATCGAGGAAGCCCTTGAATTTTTCTCCGGCGACAAAGCGATCCGGAAAAAACTCTCCGTGCTTGATGAAGTCGGGCTGAGCTATGTCAGGCTCGGACAGTCTTCGAGCACGCTCAGCGGCGGGGAGGCGCAACGCCTTAAGCTTGCCAGCTTCATCGCAAGGGCGGACGTGGAACATACCCTCTTTATTTTCGACGAGCCGACAACAGGGCTCCATTTCGACGATATCAACAAACTGAACGCCTGTTTCCGCAAGCTGCTCGACCAGGGGAACACTCTTGTCATCATCGAACACAATCCCGATATCATCATGCAGGCCGACTGGGTTATCGACCTCGGTCCCGGTGCGGGAGACAGGGGGGGAGAGATCGTAGCTGAAGGTACTCCCGAAGATGTGGCAACCAATGACCGTTCACTCACCGGTCGATGCCTCAAGGCTTGCCTCGGGCGTTGACTGGGGCAGGGTCAGGCGATGGGGTCGTCTTCGAGTGCGCCGCCGTGCAGCCGGACATGAGGGAAATGTGATTGCGACGTCCTCTCGACCCATACCGTTTTACCCGACTGCAGGGCTTCTTCGTTGAACGCAGCTGATACCCGGTTGGCCGCGAGCCCGACAATTTCCGCCAGCAGTTCACCCAGCCGCCGGTCATCCGAAGTCGCTGTATCGTCGAGCATTTTCGAACGGATGCTTTCAAGTTTTTCCATGGCTACCTTGCCCGTTGTGCAGTAGAGTTGCTTCTGCCGCTGTTCCTCTGTTTGCGTGCCCATAAAATTTTTTTCAGGAGTGATATTTTTCGCTTTCCGCAAATTGAAAATATTTTGGCAGAGCGCGATTTTTTTCTATTATTAGATGGTTTTATTAGCACTCGACTCATTCGAGTGCTAATAATGAATCGAGTTCCCATTTTTCCAGACGATAGCACAGTACCTTAATCTAAAACCCAAACACGAGAAGACAATGAACTTGAAACCCTTAGCTGATCGAGTTATTGTTAAGCCAGCACCGGCAGAGGAAAAAACCAAAGGCGGTCTGTATATCCCCGATACCGGCAAAGAAAAACCGCAGTACGGCGAAGTCGTCGCTGTCGGGACCGGCAAGGTTGCCGACAACGGCCAGGTGATCGAAGTGCAGGTCAAACCAGGCCAGAAAGTCCTTTACGGCAAATATTCCGGCACCGAAGTGACCGTCGAAGGCGAGGATTACCTTATCATGCGCGAATCCGACATTTTCGCCATCCTTGGCTGAAACCCGAACAACACCTTAAACAATCCTACAGGAGGAAAGCATTACAATGACTGCAAAAGATATTCTTTTTGATGCCGATGCCAGGGGCAGGCTCAAAGGTGGCGTAGACAAGCTCGCCAACGCCGTTAAAGTGACCCTCGGCCCTGCCGGCCGCAACGTGCTCATCGATAAAAAATTCGGCGCACCTACCTCGACCAAGGACGGCGTTACCGTTGCCAAGGAGATCGAACTTGCCGATCCTTTCGAGAACATGGGCGCACAGATGGTCCGCGAGGTCGCTTCCAAAACCAGCGATGTCGCCGGTGACGGAACCACCACCGCAACCGTGCTCGCACAGGCCATCTACCGTGAAGGCCTGAAGAATGTTGCCGCAGGCGCACGCCCGATCGATTTGAAAAGGGGGATCGACCGTGCCGTGAAAGAGGTTGTCGCTGAACTGCGCAACATCAGCCGCTCCATATCCGGCAAGAAAGAGATCGCACAGGTCGGCACCATTTCCGCCAACAACGATCCTGAAATCGGAGAACTGATTGCCGAGGCGATGGACAAGGTCGGCAAGGACGGCGTCATCACCGTCGAAGAGGCGAAAGGTATGGATACCGAACTGAAAGTCGTAGAAGGTATGCAGTTCGACCGCGGTTACCTTTCACCGTACTTCGTCACCAATCCGGAAACCATGGAAGCCGAGCTCGAAGAGCCCCTGCTCCTGATCCACGACAAGAAGATCAGCAACATGAAAGAGCTGCTCCCGATCCTCGAAAAAGCAGCCCAGACCGGCCGTCCGCTGCTCATCATCTCCGAGGACATCGAAGGTGAAGCGCTCGCGACCCTCGTCGTCAACAAGCTGAGGGGCACCCTGAAAGTCTGTGCGGTGAAAGCCCCGGGCTTCGGCGACCGCCGCAAAGCCATGCTGGAAGATATCGCCATCCTTACCGGCGGCACCGTGATCTCCGAAGAGAAAGGCTACAAGCTCGAAAATGCAACACTCGCCTACCTCGGCCAGGCCGGCCGTGTTACGGTCGACAAGGACAACTCCACCATCGTCGAAGGCAGGGGCAAGCAGGAAGAGATCAAAGCCCGCATCAACGAAATCAAAGGCCAGGTCGAGAAATCCACTTCCGACTACGACACTGAAAAACTGCAGGAGCGACTTGCGAAACTTTCCGGCGGTGTTGCCGTACTTAACATCGGCGCATCGACTGAAGTCGAGATGAAAGAGAAGAAAGCACGCGTCGAAGACGCGCTGCATGCTACCCGCGCTGCCGTCCAGGAAGGTATCGTGGTAGGTGGCGGCGTAGCGCTGATCCGCGCTGCCAGAGGCCTTGCCAATGCGGCTGCTGACAACGAAGACCAGAAGACCGGCATCGATATCATCCGCCGTGCCCTCGAAGAACCGCTCCGCCAGATTGTTGCCAACACCGGCACCACCGATGGCGCAGTCGTGCTCGAGAAAGTGAAGGCAGGTACGGGCGATTTCGGTTTCAACGCCAGGACCGAGCAGTACGAGAACCTGGTCGAGGCCGGTGTCGTCGATCCGACCAAAGTCACCAGGAGCGCCCTCGAGAACGCCGCATCGGTTGCCAGCATCCTGCTCACTACCGAAGCAGCAATCACCGACATCAAGGAAGACAAACCCGAGATGCCGGCAATGCCTCCGGGCGGTATGGGTGGAATGGGCGGCATGTATTGATCCGCAGGCCCTCACCCGGCATAAGCAAAGCCATCCCGGAACTCCCGGGGTGGCTTTTTTTTTCAACTCTCCATGACAAAAGAATTTCATACCTTACAGGAAATTTTCCTGAAGCCTTTGCTTATCTGCAGCATATGATGAAAGCCGTCATCCTTCTCAGCGGTGGAATGGACAGCCTGGTCACTGCGGCTATCGCCCTTGAACAGGGTTTCGTGCCTGCGGCCATGCATATCAATTACGGACAGCGGACCTGGCAGAAGGAGCTCGAATCGTTCCGGTCGATCTGCCGGCATTTCGGCATCGCAGAGAGCCTTGAAGTCGATGCGCCCTTCCTGTCCCGAATAGGAGGTTCTTCGCTTACCGATCATTCCATGCCGGTGAGCGGGCCCGATCTTCACGGCTCATCCATTCCGACAAGTTATGTTCCGTTCCGAAACGCTCTTTTCCTTTCGATGGCCGTGAGCTGGTCGGAGGTGATCGGGGCGGGTAAAATATTTATCGGCGCGGTCGAGGAGGATTCCTCGGGATATCCCGACTGCAGGAAAGTGTTCTATGACGCCTTCAATACCGTGATCGAGCTTGGAACGAGACCTGAAACGCATATCGAGATCGTCACGCCGCTCATTGGAATGCAGAAATCGGAAATTGTCCGAAAAGGCATGGAACTCGGGGTGCCGTTCGATTTCAGCTGGTCGTGCTACAAAAGCGAGGGAAGGGCGTGTGGCGTCTGCGACAGTTGCGCACGCAGGCTCAGGGCTTTCGCACAGCTCGGCATCGAAGACCCCATTGAATATGAAGAGCGTCCCCGGTATATTTAAGTTATTGTATTACAGAGAATAAAAAGGCTGTACCAACTTCCTAACATTTTCAGTCATGAAACCTGTAAAAGTGCAATCATCCGGTCCGGATACCCTTTCCGAGAGATTCAACCAGTCGTTCGGCCTCATGGCCCTTATCTGGACGGTCGGACTTGTCGGTCATTTTACACCGCTTGGCGAGTGGCCAGCCCTTTTCATCTACCTGCTCGGCTCGCTCGGCCTCGTGCTCTACAGGGGCAAAAGCAAAGGTGAGTGGCAGGAAATGTACCTTGCTGGTGGAGACTTGCGCAAGTCGCTCCTCTGGGGCGGTGTTGCGGGCGGCATTCTCTTCCTCATGGATATTTTCAATACCGTGATGTACTACAAGAACGGCGGCGCACCGATGGTCGGCATGCAGTTCATCCTGGTCAATATGTCTCTGCTCTATCTTTTTCCGCTGCTTGTCCTGGCCGAGGAATTCCTCTGGCGCGGCATCATGTTTTCCGCGATGATCGAGCGAGGTTTCAACAGGCATCTCACGGTATTCCTCACCGCATTTTTCTATGTCGTGAACCATTTCGCCGTGGCTCCCGTCGGTATGAAAGAACGCGCCCTGATGGCCATGATGGCTTTCCCGATCGGCATTTTCGGCGGTTACCTTGTCCTCAAAACGCGCAACGTCTGGGGAAGCGTGCTGGTGCACATGATCACCATGGTTTCCATGATACTCGACGTTTTTCTTATCCCGAACCTCAAGTTCTGACCGAATTCCGACGATATGCCTGAAAACAGAATAACAAAACTGCTGAAGCAGGATAAAAAGCTGCTTCTTGCCTACTACATGCCGGAATACCCCGTCGAGGGGGCGACGCTCCCGGTGCTCGAAGCGCTCCAGGAAAACGGTGCGGATATCATCGAGCTCGGCATTCCCTTCTCCGATCCCGTAGGTGACGGACCGGTCATCCAGGAAGCCGCCCATGTAGCCATACGGAACGGCGTCACCCTCAAAAATCTGCTCGAAACGGTTCGCAGGGCAAGGAACGGTGTTGGATGCCGGAAAATAACGGTTCCGATCATCCTGATGGGATACAGCAACCCTCTTTTCGCTTACGGCGGAGAATGTTTCCTGAGCGATGCGGTCGAAGCCGGTGTGGATGGTCTGCTCATTCCCGACCTGCCTCCTGAAGAGATCGAGGATTACCGCGAAATGGCACGGGAAGCCGGCCTTTCGATGGTGCTGCTCATTTCACCGGTCACCCCTCCTGAACGGATCGAGCTCATCGACAGCCTTTCAACCGATTTTTCATACTGCCTTGCCGTCAATGCGACAACCGGCACCTCGAAGCTTACCGATGGCGTCGCGGTGGACGATTACCTGAAAAGAGTGCGGCAGCATACGAAGAAGAAGTTCGTCGTCGGTTTCGGAATCAAGGACAAGACCCGCGTCGAGCACATGTGGGGCCTGGCGGACGGTGCCGTGGTGGGCACGGCGCTCCTGCAGCACATTGCCGGATGCAATGCACCGGACGAGTGCGCCCGCCTTGCCGGGGAGTTCTGGAAATCGCTCCGCTGATACGGTCGCCCCATGGAGACTCCGCTGGAGCTATATCCATCCATCGAGATCATCATTCCGCATTTTCAGCGGCATGACATGCTGGAGCGCTGCCTCGAATCGCTCGAAAAAACCGACTATCCTTCGATGAGCATCACCGTTGTCGACAACTGCGGCAAGAAGGCAGGGCTTGTTTTCATGGTGAAACGGTACCGCAACGCGAAGCTTCTCAGCCTTCAGGAGAACAAGGGCTATGCGGGAGGGTGCAATGAAGCGCTCAGGCTTTCATCTGCCGACTATGTCCTTTTCATGAACGACGATACCGTCCATGACCCGTTATGGCTCCGAATGCTTGCTGATGCAGCGTTCAGGAACCCGGGCGCTGCGGCGTTCCAGCCCAGGATCCTCTCGATGAGGGCCGCGGCGAAAGGGAAGAAAGTTTTCGATTACGCCGGGGCGGCCGGCGGTATGATCGACCGGCTCGGATATCCCTGGTGCCTTGGGCGCGTCTTTTCCTCGCAGGAGGAGGACTGCGGCCAGTACGATACGGAACGTGAAATTTTCTGGGCTTCCGGAGTCGCCATGCTGGTGAAAAGGGATGTCGCCCTGAAGTTCGGCGGTTTCGACGAGGATTTTTTCATGCACATGGAGGAAATCGATCTCTGCTGGAGGATGAAGCTTGCCGGGTACCGCGTGCGTTCGGTTCCCTCATCGGTCGTCTGGCATGAAGGGGGCGCTTCACTTTCGGCCGGTTCCGCAGAAAAAATCTACCTGAACCACAGGAACAATATTGCCATGGTCCTGAAAAACCGGGGCCTCGCAGGGCTTTTGTGGAGCATGCCGCTGCGGATGGCGCTCGAGGTCGCTGCGGCAGTATTCTACCTCACCCAATACCCGGACGCGCTGAAAAAATCAAACGCGGTGTTCCGGGCGGCAATGCACAATTTCAGGAACAGGGCAACGATACTCGGCAAACGCAGGAACGTACAGGATTCAAGAGTAAACAGCGACAGGGAGCTGTTTCAGGGGCTCCCACTGACCTGTGCCACCCGGAGAAAAGAGGGGCATGTATTTCAGCTCTGATTCGTTCCGGTCCGGGTTTTCTGCGATCCCGTCAGCGGCAGTGCCTTTTCGCGCAGTTGCTGTGCCAGGGCTTCAGCCTGTTTTTTCATGGCAAGCATCATGAGGGGGCAATCGCGTTCCTGGACGTTCCTGATCGCGAACTGGGGGGCGAAGAAATCGGGCTTGACCTGGGCTCTGTAAGTAAGGAATGTTCCCTTTCCCTGGCGGTTTTCGTCGAGGATCCACTCTCCCCGGTAGACCTTGAAATCTCCTTCCAACTGCTCGAACTGAAGGTGTTTCAGCCGTTCTCCCCACACTTTCAGCTTGGCGAAAACTTTTTTCTGGAAAAGGAACATGCCGCTCTTTCCCTTTTCAAACATGATTTTCTCGGTGCCGTTATCCGAGAGAACGCCGCTGTCGAGCACATTCGGCACAAAATTTTTGTGGTTGTCGTAATCGGTTATTGCCTGCCATACCTCCTGCGGCGGGGCGGCAATATAGATATGCCCCGTGACGCCGGTGACGCCGTCCCCCAGGCTGGAGAGCGCGACGATCACCTCGCCGTTGAGCAGCTTCGTTTTCTGTTCTGCGGAGGCCTCCGTAAGGCCGGCTGTAGAGGAAACGGCAAAGCCTGGTTGTGACAGGACAAGCAGGACAACTGACAGAAGTGTGAACAGAAAGCGGTAACATGAGCGTGCATATTTTTTCATCGATTCTCCCGGTAGCAGGTTCTCAAATATTCAGGTTGTTTTCAGGTGTTCCCAACGTACAAGGTCTTCAACGGTGTCGATGACACTTTTTTCAAGAGGCATGAAATCGCAACCCAGATCGCGTTGAAGCCTGGATATGTCACAATTCATGGTTCGGCCTATCTGGGTTCGGATATATTTGCCAACATTTTTCGGTTTTGTGTAGGATAGCAGTGTGATCAGCGCTGTTCCGATTTTTCCCGAGAGATCGGCCTTTGGTAAACGGTATCCAGTAAATCCTGCCGCTGCAATCATGCCTACAAGATCACGCATGTGAAGTGTTCCTGCGGTGCAGAGATAACGTCCGGAAGCGTTTCTGTTTTCCATGGCGAGGCGATGGATCTTCGCGACATCCCTGACATCGGTAAAGCCCCAGTTCAGGTCCATGATTGCAGGATATTCACCAGTCATGATATCCCTGATCATCAGCTTGCTTGTATTCAGTGCCGGACTGAGGGACGGGCCCAGAACAAGGGGCGGATTGAGGGCAACGAGGTCATAGCCAGGGCGCTTCTGCATGATGAAATCCCATGCTGCCCGCTCCGCAAGAGTCTTTGAATAATAATAGGGATTGCGTTCGAGGGATGACATCGTATTCCAGTCGTTTCCCGTGTATACCTTGTTGTTTTCCGGCTCGTCGGTTATTGCCGCGATCGACGAGGTCAGTACGACCCTTCTGACGCTTCCGGCTTTCCGGCAACTTTCCATGAGCGTTTCCGTTCCATTCACGGCTGGATCCACGAGGTCAGTCTGGGGATCCTTTACATTGATCTCGAAGGGGCTGGCCGTATGAATCACATATTCGCATCCTTCAACCGCTTTGTCGAACGATCCGTCAGCAAGCAGGTCCGCGTTCACAAGTTCCAGGCGTTCGGCCGCTCCCGGCAGGGAGAGGAGATAGGGGTAATTTTCGGGTTTTTTCCTCACGGTGCCCCGTACCCTGTAGCCGTTTGCAAGAAGCTCCCTGAGGATATGCGCCGCGATGAACCCGGATGCTCCGGTAAGGCAGACTGGTTTTTCAGTTATCATTGTTTGACGGAATACTGCTTTTCGTTTCCGGATCCGCCCCTGATGGCTCTCCGGTTTTATCCTGTTCTGTTTTTTCGTCCCTGAGTTTTTCCGCCCGCTCTTTGTGTGCCTTCAGTATTCCGGGAAGGTCCTGGTACTGAACGAAACTGACAAGAATGGGCGGTGCGAAAAAATCCGGTTTGATTTCAGCTTTATAGACAAGGATCGACCCTATGGTCCCAGGGAAGCTGTCGATCCTCCATTCGCCCCTGTAAACTTTGAAATCCCCGCTGACCTGCTCGAAACCGATCCTTTTCAGGTATGTTTCCTGCGCTTTGAGCAGAAAGTTCACTGTTTTTTCAAATATGAAAATCCCTGTTTTTCCAGTCTGCTCAAGCAGCACTTCGCTGCCGTCGCGCGAAACGAGCCGGCTTGACAAAACCTTCGGCAGGTTATGCTGCAGGTTGTCGTAGTCGGTCAGCGACGTCCAGAGCTCTTCGGGCCCGGCATCGACAAGTATCATGGCGGTCACCGAGATGACATCATCCGGCAGGGAGGAAAAGGTGATGGGTATCTCTCCCGTACTCAGCCGTTTCAACGTGTGTTCATCCATAAGGGCATGCAGATTGATCGATAGTAATCAAAAAGCGCCGCGAAGAAAAAATGCAACTCTCTCTGTCTGCATGTGGGGGTACCCTTCCTGAATGGAAATATACATTACCCGGAGGTACTCTCCAACGCTGTGTGCGGTAATTAATCCGAAACGGAAAACAGAGAACGAATTTCAGGACTGACATCGGTTGGCCTGCCGCTCATCCGGTCGATCGGGCACCAGACGGTCCTCGACTGGGCGAACACCCTCCTGTCGGATGCACGAAGGATTTCCGTGTGCCTGTCGAATGCCATCCGTTTGGCCGAACCTGTCCAGGTCCTGACAATCACGGTATCTCCCGGCATGGCCGGTTTCCTGTAATCGATTTCATGGCGCCGTACCACCCAGGCCAGCTTATCCTGTTCGTCCTGCGGGGCGATCCTGCTCCAGTGGGCTATTGCTGCATCCTGGATCCAGCGCACGTAGACGATGTTGCTCACATGCCCGAGCATGTCGATATCTTCGGGCTGCACTTCTACCGTGATTTCGTACGTGCTGATCATGCTCTGAATGGAATGGCTTCCGCGTCGTTCGGGGAACAAAGAATGTCTTGCAAACAAAAAAACGTATGATTACAATAAAACAGCGGTTTTTTTCTGAAAAACACAGCAGCCGGTTGTTGCACAGATAACTCACCAATATATTCAGTAACCGAAATGATAGCAACTTTCGAAGAGCGCCTTTTAAACGCTCTGAAGGGTTTCAACCATATTCTCCATGCGTTTCTCGCCATAGCCCTCGTACTGGCCAGCATCATGGTCATCTGGGAATTTTCCTTTGCCGTCTATCAGTCCGTAGAGCACAGCAACCTTGCGCATGGTTTTCTCCAGGCGCTGGGCACCCTGTTCATCGTCTGGACCCTTTCGAGCCTCATTTCCGCGGAAATCAACTATGTCCATACCGGCGTTTTCCATGTCACGGTGTTCATCGAGGTTGCCATGATCACGCTCCTGCGGCAGCTGATCGTCGAGCCGGTGAAGATTGTCACGGCAGGAGGTGACCCCGAGCAGGTTTTCAACACCTGGCATTACGGGCTTCTCCTTGTCGCACTGCTGGTCATCGGCATTCTGCACAAGCTGGTGATGAGCTCAGAAAAAAAGCCCCTGCAGGGGGAAGAAAATATTGAGAACCGTCCGCAGGTCGAAGGCAAGACCGGTTAAGGCGGACTTACTCGGCATCGTTGGGAGAAATTCCTTTTTTCGGGTCCAGGGATGCATGGTGACGGGCATCGTAGTGAATACTCAACCTTTAGGTAAGGAAGAATGATCTTCGATAATTTGAACGGAAACACGGCAGGCCGTGAAGAAAACGAATGCATCGATGCCGCGCGGCGGCTGGATGCATTTGCAGGCTATGTGGCAGAGTATCTGGCTCTTCAGGGAGCGGGCCAGGAATGGAAAACCATCTATTTCGACGGTTTCGCCGGAAGCGGCGCAAGGAGGGAAGTGAGAAAAGCGCTCTATGAAGAGCTGAAATTCACTCCCTCGGAGGAGATCGGCTATAAAGGTGCGGCGGAACGGGTGATGGCCCTTGAGCAGGGTTTTGATTACTACTATTTCGTAGATGACCACCAGAGCCTTGTCAAACTGAAAGAGAAACTTGGCGCACTGCCCGAGACCGGGCGGAAAAGAATGATCTTCAGGCCTGAGGATTGCAATGGAGAACTCGACCGGCTTGCGGACGCCATGCGATCTGATGAATTTGCAACGCTCCTGTTTCTCGACCCTGTCGGTTTTTCCATCGGCTGGCCATCGATCGCGCGTTTTTCAGGCACGAGGACCGACCTGTGGCTTGTCATTCCAACCGGAACGGTCGTCAACCGCCTGCTCGACGCAGGGGGAAACCTCGAAGGTTTTTCGCGTCTCGAAGTTTTAACCGGTCTTGCCCGCGACGAGATGATGGACGTGCTTGTGCATGCGGAAAAGAACCCGGGCCTTTTCGAAGAAAAAACGGTAATGGAAAAAATCGACAGTTCACTGTACCGGATAGTTTGCCTTTATCAGTACCAGCTGAGCAGGAAATGGAAATATGTTACCGGGGTCCCGTCCGTTCTGCGCAGCGGCAGGAACGTTCCGCTCTGCACATTCCTGTGTGCGACGGACAACAAAACCGTTTACGACATGGCAGGCATGATCGTTCACTGAACAAGGTTCTCAAAGGGTCTCCTGAAAAACATCCAACCCTTAACGCATATTCCTTGCGGGAAATGTTTCCTCCCGTCATGGCAGCAGTTTTTCTTCCGCCGGGAGGCTCTGGTGGTCGTTCCTGAAGCGCAGGGCTGCGAGTTGGAGGCCCCAAGTTTGACAATCTGAAACAACACGAAACCGGGTCATTATCATGATTACTGAATCGACGCTCTCGTTCCTGGCGGAACTGAAATCCAGCAATGACAGGAACTGGTTCGAACAGCACAGGAAAGAGTACCAGACGGCCTATGCGGATTTCTTCGATACGGCAGCACACCTTATCGCCTCGGTGTCCTCTTTCGATCATTCCATCGCGATGTCTGGGCTCGACCCGAAATCCTGCATCATGCGCATAAACCGCGATATCAGGTTCTCGAAAGACAAATCGCCCTACAAAACGAATTTTTTCGTGTTCATAAACAGGGAGGGGAAGAAGAGCCCTTACGGCGGCTATTATTTCAGTCTTGAACCAGGTGCCTCGTTCGGCGGGGCGGGCATCTACATGCCTGAACCTCCGGCACTCGATCGGGTACGGAGGGAGATTGACCTTCATTTCGGCGAGTGGCAATCGATTGTTTCCGAAGAAAAATTTGTATCCCATTTTCCGGACGGCGTGCAGCCTTCAGGCAAACTGTCGAGGCCACCGAAAGGATTCGACGCCTCCAGTCCGGCCCTTGATTTCCTCAAGTACAAAGGTTATTTCACCCAGCGTTTTTTTTCGGACGGGGAGGTGGTTTCGTCCGGTTTCTTCGATGGGCTGACCGACGTTTTCAAGGCCTCCCGTCCGCTTGTCGAATTTATCAACAGGGCGTTGTCTTAGTTTTCAGCGATGAGCAATGAGCAATGAGCAATGAGCAATGAGCAATGAGCAATGAGCAATGAGCAATGAGCAATGAGCAATGAGCAATGAGCGATGAGCGATGAGCGATGAGCGATGAGCGATGAGCGATGAGCAATGAGCAATGAGCAATGAGCGATGAGCGATGAGCGA
>CAIYPU010000129.1 GCA_903928225.1 uncultured Chlorobiaceae bacterium | reverse complement strand
GACATCAAGAATAGGAGCAAATATTTTCCAGTCGATGTATTGCTCCAGTTTCACCAGTGGATCTTTGAGCTGGGTAAGACGTTCGAGCTGGAATTGTTCATCAAAAAGGCCGGGTGGATTGATGTTTTTCATGACAACAGAGTCAGAATGATGGAAACTGCTGCAAGATACGGCTTTTGATGGTTTTTATAGTCGATAACTTATTAATTTTAATAAAAATATATTATTCAAGAATAAATAGAGACACCCATAACTGAAGAGGAAACCACACGAACTTCCCTCAAAATAATTGCTGTATTCGGGCAAAAGAATATTCATAAATAAAACAGCACAGAAAACTATGGAAGCATACAAATATGCCAATTTATAATAAATTTATTTTATATACTTACATTTACAATAGAATATTTCACCGAAAACCAACATTAACAATCACCAATAACGAAATATAACTTACCATTTTGACGCATGAATATACTTTTTTTTACATCCAGTCAAATACCAAAGGATGGCTGGTCAGTGGTAGGATATAATATAGTCAAAAACCTCAACCGATACAATATTGAAGCATTCTCAAGTGAAGAGAAGAAAAAAATGGCATTTAACAAAAAATCTTGCAAGTCGGAATTGTTTTCTAAATACAAATATTTCACGTTTATATTTGATTTCTTAAATGTACTTTATTGCATAAAAAAAAGACCTGATCATATTCATTGCAATGTTGAACACTATGCTGTTGTCGCCATGTGGTTATCAAGAATATATGGTATACCATACACAATTACGGCACATGGCACTTATGGCGTATTATTACCAAAGAAATTCAAGATTTATCGAAAGGCGTTCAAACTTGCCAATAAAGTTATATGTGTAAGTAACTTTACAAATAAAATGATGAAAAATGAAAAAATCACTGCCAATTATACAGTTATCAAAAATGGCGTTGATAAAAATATTTTTGTACCCGACTTTTCTATCAGAAAAGAGAATATCATAACTTTTGTTGGAAATCTTAAAGATAGAAAAGGATTAGATTTTTTATTGCAAAGCATGGCAGCTGTTTCGAACATAATACCAAATATAAAAGTTGTAGTAATTGGCTATATCGATACTTCAAGTGATAAATATAAGAAAGTGATTAATTATATTAATAAAAACAAATTAAACGTTTATTTCGCCGGCATAATTTCTGAAGCTGATCTGATTAAATACTATCAAAAAGCTAAACTAAATATATTACCATCAAAAACAGAACCTTATTATTTTGAAGGTTATGGACTCATACACGCAGAAGCTAATGCATGCGGCACTCTTACTGTAGGAACAAAAAACAGCGGGAATGAAGATGCTATATCAAAGGAAAATGGCTTTTTAATTGATTTTGGAGATATCCCCGGATTAGCAAATATAATTATAGATTGTTTTTCTGCAAAAATTTACCCAGCTATAAACTTTAATAAAATTGTTGACTGGAAAAATATTGCCAGTGATTATGAAAATCTTTTTAATCAATTAAAGCATAAACTATTGTGAAATGTTTTTTGATATTTTAAAATATCTTAAGCAGATACAACACAATTGTAACTACAAAAACTCATTTTCAACATTATATTTATTTAAATATAATCTACTCATTTGATGAAAATAATCTATATTGCCCGTTCCATTATCCCATCGCGTGATGCCAATAGTATTCAGGTTATGAAGATGTGTCAGGCCTTTGCTGCTAATGGTCATGAAATTGTGCTTTTGGTCCCGGATAAAAAACATAATATTGAACCTGCTGTTAACAACATATACGAATATTATAACATCAAAGAATGCTTTTCCATTAAAAGAATAAAAATTAAGTATAAAAAAGGCCGAGTTTTTTTTGAAATCATTGAAATAATAAAAGCATTATCTGCATTTAAGCCTGATTTTGTTTATGGCAGATGTACGCTTGGATGTACGATAGCTTGCTTGAAAGGATATCAAACGATTTATGAATCCCATATACCTATCTGGAGTTCGAGCAAAATAAAAAAATATGGATTCATTTTGCTCTCGAAAAATAAATACTTTAAAAAATTAGTAGTTATTTCACAAGCTCTAAAAAATATGTATGTCAGTGAAAATATTATTCCGAGCAATAAAGTATATGTCGCACATGACGGTGCCGATGAAATTACTGATTTTAGAACAACAGCAAAACTTTCCAGCAATAATACTAAGCTGAATATTGGCTATTCTGGCCACTTATATCCAGGAAAAGGCATGGAGATAATTGCAAAAATTTCACAGCTCGCAAAGGAGTATAACTTTCATATTGTTGGAGGAACCGAGAAGGATATCAAGCACTGGAAATCGATTATACAGTACGATAATGTATATTTTTACGGCTTTAAATCACAAAATGATTTATCAGAGCACATTAATAGTTTCGATATTTGTTTGCTTCCAAATCAAAAGATAGTTCTTCCTTGCGGCAGACAGGACCCCAGAAGAAATATTTCCGAATTCACGTCTCCCTTAAAACTGTTTGAATATATGGCCCATAGAAAGGCAATCATCTCTTCTGATTTACCGGTACTCCGGGAAGTTTTGAATGAAACAAATTCAGTGCTAGTTCAATGTGATAATATTAATGAGTGGATTCAAGCCATCAAAACTTTAGAAGACAAGGATAAAAGAGATAGGATTGCTAAAAAAGCATGTGATGATTTTATGGCTAATTACATCTGGAAAATTAGAGCCGAAAATGTTTTACAATAAATCAAAGATATGCCGTTTTTGTAATTGATCGTTATGTAAAAAGTGTTCCCTACATTGATTCTTTAAAAGCCGTTTATCAAGCATATCATATGATGCATAAGCCGTTGAACCTCGAACACAAAATCCGCTGAACTTAGAACACTTTTTACATTGCTTCTTGCAGACTGAATGATGGGTGGCTACTGTTCGAAGTTTTCCGGACAATCTGTTCGATCTTGCCGGTTTAAGCATTCAGCAAGTGGTTTATTATCACAACCCTCTTATTTTTTCACGATTTGCATATACCATGAGAGGGCATAACGCAAACATGATTTCATGACCAGTTTTCGTACCCGGTCTTTCTGAGCCCTGTATGCCTGAATATCCGTCAACTCTTCTGTCGACACATAATCCCTAACCTCAATAAGATAGCGGCACAACAGCTTTCTGAAGCAAGCGTACCGTTGTGTCTTGTAAATCAACTGGAGCCTCCTGAGATTATCGATACCAAGGTTTGTCCGTAACAGGGAGCGTAACGCCGGAGGAATACTCATCTGCAGAATTTTCTTTTCAACCCTGCATTTTGATTGGATCATCTTCCGGTTGTTTTTAGACGCGTTAGACTTATGAACCCGCCATACTGACAAAGGTTTTTCCTTATAGCAGTAAAACGGAATACCGGCTAGAGCTATACGAAGATAGATATCCCAATCATCATGAGGTTGTGTGTATGGGTCGAATCCACCGGTTATACTGAAAACTTCACGATGAAAAAGGGGGGTTGAAGAATAAATAAAGTTTTCAAAGGCAAGCTGAAAAAGCAACGTATCAGGCGTAGTTTGCAGAAATCTGTTTTTTTTTGACTCTCTGCCCTGAAGAACTAAAACTTCATCATCCTCACCCACAATATCGGCTGATGAAAGAATCACACAAAGCTTTTCAGAATCCTGAAGCATCGCTGTCTGAAGGTGAAGTTTATCGGGATACCAGAAATCGTCCTGGTCAAGAAATGCGATATATTCACCAGTACACTGTTGGATGGCAAAGTTTCTGGCGGCAGCGACCCCCCCGTTCATCCTTGTGTAACACTTTACCCTCCTGTCATCAGGCAGCCATTCCCTATAGCTTTCAGTTCCTCCGTCATTTACAAGGACAAGCTCCTTTACGCCATAGGATTGTGTTAAAACCGAGGATACAGCCTTTTCAAAATAGAACTGTTCCGGGTTGTAGACTGTTATTACTGCAGATACTGAAATCGTCGGAATGATCTCCATTTTTCCACTTGTCCATTCTGGTAACTGCCTGGGGTGTATAAAGAGGTTCCATCTTGCCTGTGTAAGGTTTTTACTCTGATATCACCACCCCACTGAAATCAAATAACAGGGTAACGGTTTAAGTCAGTCAACTTTTTTACGCATGCTCAGTAGAATTGAGCACTGTAAACTACGATGCCGTGAACAGCCCTGTTTATGAATAATGAGCCTTTTAAGCGTATTTATCTGTAATATTAAGCAAAATAAAGCAAAGATCTTGAGGCGGATGGCTTTTCAGCAAAAATATGCATGCTCAGGAAATCATATTCGTCTGATTGCATTATATTTTGCCATTTGACAACAGCTCAATCGTTTGACTGCAGAAATGAACCTGCTGCTCAGGATACTCAAATACCTCGCTCCATCCAGAGGAAAAATCATGCTGGTCGTACTGACAAGTGTGCTCACCTCTCTTTTAAGCGTTGTTTCCATATACTCCATACTACCTTTGTTGAACGAGGTGTTTTCTGCCGGTACAGCTACCCGAATTGATATCCCCACAGGTCAGAAGCCCGGGCTATCACTGAATCCGTCACAAATTCGGGAGCAACAGCCGTCTCAACCATCTGACAGAAAAGCAACGAACAGCAAGCCCGAAAAATCAGAAACCATCGCTCACACAGAGCAACTGAAATTTCAGCTGCTTGTCAAATTCCAGTCCCTTTTCAACTCGCCGACAAAGGAACTCACACTCCTTAAGGTTTGTATTTTTCTGATTGTGGCATTCACGGTAAAAAACCTGTTTCTCTATATCAACAAGCAGATCATTTTCAGGATACAGACAAAAACCGCTAAAAAACTCCGCGATGACGTTTTCAGCAGCATCATCGAGATGCATCTCGATTACTTCAGCAAGAACAGAGTCGGCAACCTGATGAACTACGTGTACAATGATGTCGAAAACGTCATCAACAGTATAAGCACGACATTCATCAATTTTCTTCAGAATCCTCTTTCGCTCATAGTATTTGTTGGTGTAATGCTCGCTTTGAGCTGGCAATTGACACTTTTTGCAGCGGCAGTTTCTTTCGTAATCTTTTTCGTTATCCGGTATTTAGGAACAAACATAAAAAGTCTGGCCCGCAGCTATCAGAACAGGATGGGAGATATGAACGCCATCTTGCAGGAAAAATTAAGTGGTATAAAAGTCATAAAATCTACCGCTTATGAGGGGGTTGAACTTGCGAAGTTCAAATCCTTCACCACGGACTTCAGGAGACTGGGTATCAAGATAACCAGACTGAGAAACATCATCAGTCCTCTGAACGAAACCCTGCTTGTAACTGCTATAGCCCTGGTACTCTGGTTCGGAGGGCTTCAGGTATTCAAAGGTAATATGACTGCCAACGAGCTGATTGTATTCGCCTTTTCACTTTACTCTACCATGGGGCCAATCAAAATGCTCGGAGATGCAAATCTGTCTATACAGACCGGATTGATTTCAGTGCAGCGGCTTTTTGATGTACTCGATACCAAACCTGCGATTATCAACGGTACAGCGTCGATCAACGGATTCAATCAGAATATCAGATTTGAAAATGTCTTCTTTAAATATAATAAAAGTGCTGACTCACCATTTGTTCTCGATAATGTCACTTTTGAAATCCGCAAAGGGGAGATGGTTGCCCTGATCGGGCAATCCGGATCCGGAAAATCAACCGTAGTCGACCTACTGCTTCGTTTTTATGATGTTGATTCGGGTCGCATAACCATAGATGGAAGAGACATCAGAGAGTTCGACTATAAACAACTCCGAAAAATGATCGGAATTGTCAGCCAGGAGGTGATACTTTTCAACGATACGATCGAACAGAATATAGCATACGGTATCCATGGAAAGTATAATTTCACTCAAATCAAGGAAGCCGCGCTACTTGCGAATGCCCACGACTTTATCATGGAAAAAAACCTGCAATACCAGACCATTATCGGCGACAGAGGAATCCAGTTGTCGGGCGGTCAGAGGCAGCGAATCGCAATAGCCCGCGCAATGGTTAAAAATCCTGAACTGCTGATATTCGATGAAGCAACCAGCGCTCTCGATAACGAATCCGAGAAAGTTGTTCAGCAGGCAATCGACTCCGCCATGGATAAAAGAACATCCCTCGTTGTCGCCCACCGGCTTTCTACCATAAAAAACTCTGACAGAATCATTGTTCTTGAACGTGGCAAAATAGTAGAACAAGGCAATCATCAGCAACTGCTCAATATAAACGGGATCTATAAAAAACTGTTTGATATCCAGTTTTCATACTCATAATTATACCAAACAAGTATATCTAAATCCGTTGATTCGACAATCAACGCCTATAAATCAAACTATAATTTTTAAACCCGCTCATATCCCCTTTTTCCGCATCAAGATAACTGCGAAGAAAAATCATAAAACGCGACTCACTGCTTTGTTTAGAGTAAATATAACCCTTCCAACAAACAAACATTTTCAACGAATCAGGAATTGTTTCCGAGTCAACCAAAGCAATGTATGGACGATTCATTTTAAATACATCGTTCGGTTCCACATTAATAATTACCTTTCTTGCAGCGTAGAATGACAGATTATGTATTCGTTGCCCCTGCAAGTACAAAGGAATAGTTTTTGAAATTTTACACTCTTGATTAATAACCCTTCCAATAGCATCAACTGGGCGCCATTTCTCGAGAAGAGGAAGGATACCTGTGCTGAAAACCAGCAGGACAGTCGATGTTGCAATGAAAGGGCTCAACTGTCTCACGGTACGTTTATACTCCGAATCTGCCGGAACCATTGCGGAAACAAGCAGGATCAATGCGGCAAGCGGTATCGTGAAATATATTGCAGGGAGCTGGAACACCGTGATTACTCCAATACATAATGCAAGACCTGTAATTACAGGAACGACAAACGCTGTGCCCCAGAGAAAAGAAGGCACTTTCCCTTCCGGCTTGTATCCTGCCGCAAAACTGGCTGCAATCAAAACAAGGGCGGGATTGGCCTGAATGAAATAGGTCGGTATTTTCCCCTTTGCCACCGTGAAAATGACCAGCATGACAAGAAACCAAGAAAACGCGAACGTAATATCTTTTACTGTGCGCTTCACGAACAGGTGATTGTATAACGCAAAAGCGAAGATCAGGGAATACGGATAAAATCCCCAGAGAATCACATAGGGGTAAAAGAACAGGTCCCCGATATGGTAATGCTCTTCAGGGGAAGCTGCCCTGTGAAGCGTTTCCATGTTAAGGACATGAAGGTAGGCGTTACCGTATTTGACAATCATGACGAAAATCCATGTACAGCCAAGAAGCAACGCTATCGCAACAAATTGCATCGGCTTCACTTTTTTCAGCTCGACAAAAAACGATTTCAGCTTGAAATCCGATTCCATCAGGAGATAAAATATGATAATCCCGCATATGACAATGATGTAGGGATACCCTTTCGTCAGGACGGTCAGACCGAGGGCAACGGCTGACAGATAATAAAAAACCGTTTTTCCCGACAACCGGGCTTTCAGGAAAAAAAAGAGTGTCAGTGTGAAGAAAAACGCGAGCGGGGTTTCAGGAGATGCATACGCTTTCAGGGAAATATACTGGATGCTGACTGCTTGCATTGCAAACGCGATCATCGCCGTCTTTTCGCCGTAAAGCATCCTGGCCATAGACCATACAAGCAGAATCGTGCCGAAAGACAGAATCACGAAAGGCAGCCTGATACCAAACTCGTTCAGGCCGAATATCCTGCTCGACAGGACTATCAGCCAGTAGGTCAGGGGCGGTTTGTTGAAGCGGGGCTCACCGTTGAATTTGATGTCGATGTAGTTACCGCTTTCCGTCATCTCGCGGACAGCGTCGGCATAAAAACTTTCATTTTCCGTCCAGATGTCATTGACACTGAAATTGACCATATAAAGGAATACGGTCAGTAAAAACATGCACCAGAAAAGAAGGGATTGTTTCCTGTGGTTATCCATCGCTGATTTTTATTTCCGGCCAGAAAGAAAAACTTTTACACAATATTTTTCGCATCGGTTGCTTATCAGAGCCAGCACCAGGAACAAGTCGCTTTTCATTCATAACACCGCTATTAGTTTTATTTAAAGCGTCGGTCCCGACTGGTCGGGTTTGAAGTCGCTCATTCAGGTTCTGAGGGCACTCCGTTACTCATATTTTCCCGGGTCTGAATGACAATAACCCGTGGCGCCGATAACTGAAAGAACCTTTTTTTCAAGTCCCCTGTTGTTCTAAGAGTAAATCGCCCGACAAAATCAGCATTGATTCTGTCATACGGACAATTCGGACATTCATCACACATAAACTAAATTACATATGGCAAGCCTATTGTCAATAAGGATCAGTGGCAAATGAAGAATATTTATCCATTGTACATCTCTCCATGTCATCCCCGTACAAGCTCATAAGCAGAAGCGAAACCTGCAAGATGGTCAGGTCCTGGCAGGCGGAAGGCCTGAAGGTTGTGTTTTCCAACGGATGCTTCGATATCCTGCATGCTGGACATGTGAGATATCTCACCGAAGCGCGCAAACTCGGCGATCGCCTCATCATCGGCCTGAACAGCGACAGTTCCGTACACAGGCTGAAGGGACCGAACCGGCCGGTCTGCAGTGAATCCGATCGGGCTGAAGTGCTTGCGGCACTGCAGGCAGTAGATGCCTTGACCCTTTTTGATGAAGACACTCCCGAATCTTTGATAGAACTGCTCCTGCCGGATATCCTTGTCAAAGGTTCGGACTGGAAAATTTCGGATATTGCAGGAGCGGAAGCCGTGCTCGGGCATGGCGGGCAAGTTCTGACCCTGCCCCTGCTCGAAGGCCGCTCGACAACCGGAATCATAGAAAAAATCATTCGAGCCTGTTCTCCATCAGAGGGAAGCTGTGAAACGCATTAAACACTTTTCCATCGTCATTCTGACAGCCTTTTCGGCGTTCCTGCTCCTGCTGTCGCTCGCTTCGCTGTTTCTCCTGAACAGCGGACTGCTGGACCTCTGGGCAAAAGAGAGGGTCATCGGCCTGTTCAACAAAAAGTTTTACGGTAGCCTGCGGATCGATGAACTTCACCTGAAGTTTCCAAACAACGTCATTCTTGTCAATCCTTCGATTTACGGCCCCGGCGATAACGCTCCGGCACTGCAGGCGAAGAGCGTATCGATGCGCTTCAACTTCCTGACCGTGCTCCAGCCGGAAATAAAACGGCTCTTTCTGCGCCAGCTCGACGCAAATGCGCTCAAGCTGAACATCATCCAGGATGACAAGGGGAAGCTCAATCTCGAGACGGTTTTCAAGTCCCGTGATCCCGATACGACGAAACTCCCACTGGAACATTTCTTCTGCAGGCAGCTTAAGCTTCACGGCGGGACCGTCCTGTTCCGGGGAAACGGCAGAACTCCCTGGGGGCAAGGTTTCCTTTCACGGGACATCACGCTCGGGCTCTCATCTTTTACCGCAAGAAAACACCTGCTGAAAGGAACGCTCGACAACATCAGCTTCTCGCTGCCTCAACAGAATTTTACCGTCCGTGAGGGATCGGGGAAGTTCCTTTTCTCCGAAACCCGTTCGGAGGTGCTCGCACTGAAAGCCCGGAGCGGAAAAAGCCGTGCCGAAATGTCGGCGACCATAGACCATTTCAATATTTTCTCGCCCCATCCCTTCAAACAGCGCCTTTATCTGAGCTCCTCCTTCCTGAACCTCCAGGAGCTTTCCCTGCACAGCGACGACTTCAGACTGCTCTATGCGCGCCATAACCTTCCGGCAGGCATCTACACCCTGAAAGGAAATGTGAAGGGGAAAGCGGACAACATCGAGATCCTCGATGCACAACTGACTTCCATGAAAAGCAGGCTGGCATGGAAAGGAACCGTGATGAACCTGCAGAACCCGAAAGCGCTCGCCTACCAGATCACCTGCGACAGTTCCAGGATTGCGGCACCGCTTCTTGAATCCCTGCTGCAGCACGAACCCCGCAGAGAGCTGGTCCGCAGGATCGGCGACATCCGCTTTACAGGTCATGCAAAAGGAGGGACGAATGCTGTGCAGACAGACCTGGCCATCCTGACCGCGATCGGCAGCACGTCGATGAACGCTGAAGTTTCGGGCAATGCGTCCGGCCAGCTTGCCGCACAGGGGACGTTTACCCTCAAAGGGCTCCAGGCCGCAAAACTGGTGGCTGACGGATCGGGAAAAAGCCTGGTGAACGCAACCGGAAATTTCCGGACCGAAACGAAAGGCAGCGATGCCCTCCTGCTCAAACTCGATGCGAAACTCACCGACTCGTTCTGGCAGAACCAGCCGGTCAGGGAGGGAACCCTTTCGCTGGCCTATGAGAACAGGATGCTGAACACGACCTTATCGCTCGCGGACAACCTTTCGAATTTTGCCCTCGACGGCCAGATCGACTGGAAAGAACCGGTTCCGCGCTATCATGCATCCGGACGGATGACAAGAGTGGATATTTCGAAACCCCTTGCATCGGGCCGTTTCAAGACCGACCTCAACGGCAGCTGGACGGTCCAGGGAAGCGGTTTCGATCCGGGGCAGCTGAACATCGCGGCATCCATGCAGTTTTCACCCTCTACCATCAACAGCTACCAGCTCAGGGACCGTGCAAGGGTTACAGCCGACCTCACGCAATCGGCCCAATCCTCAAGAATCGCCATAACCAGCGATTTTCTCGATTTTCAGGTGGCGGGCGACTGCGGGTTCAGGGAACTGATCGATTTCGGCAACCTCGCTGCGGCCGGCATCGTCAGGGAAATAACGGCACAGGACATCTGGCCCACCTCCCTTCACGCGCCACCCGTCTCGGCGGCATCTCTCAAAAGGCCCTTCAGCGCAGACTTCCGCCTGTCGGTCAAAGACATCTCGCCGCTCGCCCTTTTCTTCCCGGTCGAGGGAATTACCCTGCAGGGAAAAGCCGAAGGCCATGCCGCCTACCGGGACGGACAGTGCTCGGCAGCATCTTCGATCGCCATTACAAGGCTGCAGACCGATAAAACCTTCCTTGTCGACAATTTCAGCGGTGATGCGGCTATCGAATGCACGGGCAACGGCGTCATGAAAGCCGCGCTCAACGGCAAGGCATCGGCAGCCATTCTCGAAGGGAAAAAAGCCGGGCTTTCGGTCGTCTCGCTCATTTACGCGCCATCCCGGCTCGACGTTTCAACGGACATCGCATTCCCTAACCCGGCACAGAACCTGTCACTCAAATGCACCGCGACAAGGAACTCAAACAGCTACGACCTGCTGTTCAACACCCTGTCGTTGAAAGATGCTTCGGGAAGCTGGCAGGCTGCCGGAGGCTCCCATATCACGCTCAGCCGTCAGTCGGCAAGGTTCAACCGGTTCACGGTGGCGAAAGGAAAGCAGCAGGCGGTATTCGACGGTGAACTGAGCAACCAGCTTCCGGGGTCCTTCCAGTGCAGCCTTTCGGGCATCGAGCTCAACGAGCTGAAACGATTCTCCGTCGATCCGTCACTCGACAGGCTCTCGGGCGTCATCAACGCATCGTTCACCGTTAGCGGTTCTCCCGGCGCCAAAAACAGCAGCCTCAGGGTCAACGGCCAGAAATTGCGGTATGACAAGATCACGATCGGCACCCTGCAGGCAAATGCGCAGCACAACAGCGGCATGCTCCGCTTCGACATGCACAGCGGTCCCGAACCCGGACAGCCGGGAGTTCAGATGAACACCATCGACGGCAGCGGCAGCATTCCCCTGACGCTCAGCTACTACCCGTTCAGCCTGAGACTTCCGGAACAGCAGGCAATAAAGGCATCATTCCGATCCGACAACCTTTCCGCGCAATGCCTCGAATATATCCTTCCCCTGTTCGAATCGGCCGAAGGGATCATTCCGACCACGCTCAGGATAGAGGGCAGAACCCCGAAACCGGATATTTACCTCACCAGCACACTCAGGAACACGAGGATCACCATCGCACCGACCCAGGTATCCTACAAACTCGACGGCGAAGTCTATGTAACACCCCAGGCGATGGAGCTGAGAAACATCAGTGTGGCCGACAGCCTGCGCGGCCGGGGCAATATCAGCGGCAGGGTGCTGCTCGACAGGCTCGAACCGAAAGAACTCGCGCTCGGAGGCAGGTTTGAAAACCTGCTCCTCTTCGACAAGAAAGACAAGAAAGACGAGACCTCCTTCGGAACCATCACCGCCTCGACCGGCAACATCCTCATGCATGGAACGCTCTCGGCTCCAGTCATCGAAGGCGAGCTGAGGGTCGACGGGGCGAATTTCTCGCTTTACCGATTCGGCGCAAATGAAAGCGCAAAGTATATCGGCGTCGAAAAATATATCGAGTTCAGGCCAAGATATCCTTCCGCCAATCCACAGCCTGTCGAAACGGTTGCACGGCAGCCCGATTTCTATTATTCGCTGATCGACCTTGTCGATATAAGGAACCTCAAGCTCAGCAGTTCCGAACCGCTCAGGTGCGCCTTCATTTTCGACCGCATCAGGGGTGAACAGCTTGAAACCACGCTCAACAACATGTCGCTGACGGTCAATAAAAACGGCCAGCAATTCGACCTGTTCGGCTCGGTAAACGTCACCGGAGGGAAGTACAAATTCTCGAATTCAAGTTTCGACCTGCAGGATGGCGGTAAAATCGTCTGGAACAACGTCGATATCCGCAACGGCGTCATGGATAACATCTACGGCGGAAAGGCCGTTAACGCGCTCTACCTGCCTACCGGTGAACGGGACAACGTCAGGCTGCTTGTAGGAGTAACCGGGACGCTGAACGAACCAAAGGTGGTGATGGGTTATTACCTCAACGAACAGAGCCAGCCTTACGCATCGGCAAGCAAAATCGGCGCCATCCCGAGCCAGATCGATCCGAACGCCGACCTGAACTTCATCGCTATGATGTTCTCGAAACAATGGTATATCAGGCCGGGCGGCAGCTCACAAAGCGCCAACTCCGCCGTTTCGAACGTCGGTATTTCGGCGGGCACGGGCCTGCTTTCTTCGCGTATCTCCAATGCCATCGAAAACATCGCGGGGTTCGAAAGCTTCAACGTGAACATGGGGGTCGACAAAAAGGGCGAACTGAGCGGCGTCGATCTGTATATGGCGCTCAAGGTCCCCGGTACAGGCGGCAGGATGCGCTTCATCGGTACGGGCACCTCCCTTGGATCGAGGCAGACGGTATCCACCGACAATTACGGGATGTCGCAGAAAATCGAATACAGGGTTACCCCGAAAGTCTATATCGAAGCTTCACGTTCCACCGGACAGCTCACCAACTCCATATCGAACAGCTCCCTGCAGAAACCCACCGAAACATGGGGTGTCAGCGTCTCCTACAAAGAACGTTTCCGCAGCTGGGACCAGTTCTGGAAACACCTGATCCCGTCGTCCGACAAAAACAGATAAATCCTTCAGGTTTTTTTAAATTGCCCGTGAATAACTATTTAACCCCGAGCAGAAGAGCATTGAAAGATAAAAACATCATTATCGGGATCTGCGGCGGCATTGCCGCATACAAAACACCGCAGCTTGTCCGGCTTCTGAAAAAAAAGGGGGCCGACGTCCGTGTCGCACTCACGGAATCGGGCTCGCGTTTTGTCAGCGAGCTCTCGCTTGCCACCGTTTCGCAGGCACAGGTCTACCGTTCCATATTTCCGCCGGCAGAGAACACCGGATCCGATTTCACCACCCACATCACGCTGGGGGAATGGGCAGACGCCCTTGTCATCGCGCCTGCCACGGCAAACACCCTGGCAAGGCTCGCCGCCGGTTTCTGCGACGACATGCTCGCAACCTGCTTCATCACGCTCCGTCCAGGGAAACCGGTACTGGTTTTTCCGGCAATGGACGGCCAGATGTATATCTCGCCTTCAGTTCAGAGAAACCTCGCCACACTGAAGGCCCAGGGAGCAATCATCATTGAACCGGAAAGTGGCGAACTCGCATCGGGCCAGTGCGGCACGGGGCGCATGCCGGAACCTGAAGCCATCGCAGCATATATCGAGGCCGCGCTTTCCGTAACCCATCCCTCCCTCCTGCGGGGCAGATCGATCGTCATCACTGCCGGACCGACCAGGGAAAAAATCGACGATGTCCGGTTTATCTCGAACTACTCGTCCGGGAAGATGGGATTCGCCATTGCGGGAGCTGCCGCTGGGAGGGGGGCAAATGTTACGCTCATCGCGGGACCGGTCAATCTCGACACTCCCCGCGGCGTGGAACGAATCGATGTGGAATCCGCCGTCCAGATGCGCGAAGTTGCCGGCAACTTTTTCCGGAGCTGCGACATTTTCATAGGAGCGGCAGCCGTAGCCGATTACCGCCCTGCAGCTGTCATCCCCGGCAAACTGAAGAAGAACAACCCTGAAATCCAGTTCACCCTGGTGAAAAATCCGGATATCCTCAGCGACTTCGGCTTTCAGAAACAGGCCGGACAGCTTGCCGTAGGGTTTGCGCTTGAACAGGACAACGGACCGGCAAACGCCCTGAAAAAACTCGAGGAAAAAAACCTCGACCTTGTCGCGCTTAATTTTTCCGACAGGAAAACATCAGGCTTTGAAGTCGATACAAATATGCTTACCCTGATAGAACGTGGAGGAATCACCACGGAACTCCCGTTGCTCAGCAAGGAAGAAGCCGCCCGGAAACTTCTTGACGCCATCGAGAACATCTGCCGGCAAACCTGATTAACACGCAAGAAGGACAAAAGCTTCATGCAGGGATCTTTATTCGATGCAGAGGAAAACAAACCTCACGTCGCTTGTGAAGCCGTTTCTGCGGCCGATGACCTGGCTGTTTTGTCCGAAACGTCGACAGAGTGCCGCAAGTGCAGGCTTGCCTCCACCAGAAGGAATTTCGTGTTCGGCGAGGGAAATCCGTCAGCGAAGCTTTTCGTGATAGGCGAAGCACCGGGAGCGGAAGAAGACGCGACAGGCAGGCCTTTCGTGGGCAGGTCCGGCCAGCTGCTCGACAAGATACTCCTTGCCGTCAATTTCGAGCGAAGGGATGTCTTCATCGGCAACATCATAAAATGCAGGCCGCCAGAAAACCGCAATCCGCTGGAAGACGAGATCGAGAGCTGCATGCCCTGGCTCCTTGGACAGCTGCGGATCATTAAACCGAAAATCATACTGCTGCTGGGAAAGGTTGCCGCCAACACCATCCTGAACAACAGGCTTTCAATGGGCGCCATGAGGGGCAGGATGATCCGCTGGAAAGAGTTCGACTGTTTCGTCACCTACCATCCCGCTGCCCTGCTCAGGAACCCCGGGTGGAAAAGGGGATGCTGGGAAGACGTTCAGCTCATGCGCCGTCATTACGACAACATCGTTCCGGCAGGGATATCACATGACAAGAATACCGATCGATGATCAAGAAAGTTAACGACATCCTGGACTTCAGCAAGGATATCGATTTCAGCAAGGAAAGCCGCATTCCGCCCTATTCCACCGAAATCGAGCAGGAAGTGCTTGCCTGCATCCTTCTCGAGGACGATCCCATCGAGCAGGTGATCCAGATCTTCGGTGACAGCCGAGAAGATGTGTTTTACGAAAAGCGGCACCAGATCATTTTCAAGGGGATGATGCAGCTCTACCACAAACGGCAGGCAATCGACATCATCACGGTGAGCGAGGAGCTTCTGAAAATGAACGAGCTCGAAAACATCGGCGGCAGGCACTACCTCGCGGAACTTTCGGGCAAAGTCATCAGTGCGGCAAACATCGAATATTATGCCCGGCTGTCGAAAGAGAAATACCTCTACCGGAGGATGATTTCCATATCGGCAAAGATTTCCAGTACGGCATACAGTTCCTCGATGGATATTTTCGACCTGGTAGAGCACGCGTCGCAGCAGTTTTTCAATATTTCCCAGGCAGGGATCAAAAAGAAAGCCACGCCGATCAAGGAGCTGGTGAAAAACGGCATCAGGATGCTCGAAACCCTCCGGGAATCGCAGTCATCCGTTACCGGCGTCGGGTCCGGGTTCTCGGAGCTCGACCAGATGACGGCAGGCTTCCAGCCCTCGGACATGATCATCATCGCCGCAAGGCCTTCAGCCGGTAAAACCGCTTTTTCGCTCGCGCTCGCCAGGAACGCCGCAGTGAATTTCGATACCCCGGTGCTCTTTTTCAGCCTTGAAATGGCCGAAGTGCAGCTCGCCATCAGGCTCATGTGCGCCGAAGCGCGCGTCGAATCGCAACTGGTCAGGACCGGACGCATCACGCCGAAAATGATGGGCGACATCATCAACAGCATGGACAAGCTGAACGAGGCGAAGCTGTTCATCGACGACACCCCGGGCATCTCCATCATGGAACTGGCCGCAAAGACCAGAAGAATGAAGCAGGAGCAGAACATCGGCATGGTTGTTGTGGACTACCTCCAGCTCGTCACGCCCGTACGGGACGGCAAGTCGAACCGCGAGCAGGAAATAGCCCAGATCTCAAGGTCACTGAAAGCCCTGGCCAAGGAGCTCAATATTCCGGTCATAGCGCTCGCCCAGCTCAACCGTTCCGTTGAACAGCGCTCGGGCGACCGGAGGCCACAGCTCAGCGATTTGAGGGAATCGGGCTCGATCGAGCAGGACGCCGACGTCGTCATGTTCCTTTCGCGGCCGGAAATGTACGGCAAATCGACCTTCGAAGACGGAACATCAACCAAGGATGTAGTAGAGGTTGTCATAGGCAAGCAGAGGAACGGCCCCATCGGCGACATCCGCCTGCTCTTCCTGAAGAATTACGGCCGTTTCCAGTCGATGGCCAGTACCTATATTACCGGTGGCGGCGAACCTCAGCCGCTTCCCGAGCACGAGCATTACCAGCCCATGATGACCGAACCCGGAAATGCCGGATCGGCAAGTTACATGATACAGGACGATGCACCTTTTTAATTTCCCATTATGAAAGCCAAACCCTCCCCCCGGGATAACGGGAAGAAACCGAAGGTATCGCCAGCGGAACCCTTGGTGAAAGAGACCTCAAGGACCATGCACAAAAAGGAAGAAACCTATACGGGTATCGGTGCGTCGAGAGGCATTGCAATCGGTGAATGCTACGCTTTCGTGAAGGAACAGGGTGAACATGACTACCGCAAGCTGGACGATAAAGACGTTGGCGAAGAGCTCGAACGATTTATGGCCGCACTGCGCCGTTCCGAAAAAGAACTGAAGAAAATTGAAAAGGTAACGACAAGGAAACTCGGCAAGGGATATTCCGACCTTTTCCAGGCGCAGATCATGGTGCTCCACGACCCGGTGCTCGTCAAGGCTATTTCCCATAGGATCGAATCCGAGCACAAGCCGGCGCATATCATCATCGAAGAGGAGTTCGACCACTACGTCGAAAAACTCAAGAACTCCGACGAGATGCTTTTCCGTGAACGGGCCGACGACCTCCAGGACATCAAGGAAAGGATCATCAGGAACCTGCATATCAAAAAGCTTCATTCCTGGCTTCCTGAAGGCGTCATCGTGGCATCCTACCACCTCTCGCCGGCCGACGTCATCCTGCTCAGCCGGAGCAACATCAAAGGGTTCATCACGGATACCGGGGGAAAAACCTCCCACATCTCGCTTATCTGCAAGTCACTCAACATTCCGATAGTCGTCGGGCTCGGAAATCTTTCCCAGAAACTCAACACCGGTATCAAGATGATCATAGATGCCAGCACCGGCAAAGTGATCGTCAACCCCGAGGAAAAAACCCTCGAGCTCTACCTGGAGAAGAAAAACGACGAAAAGAAAGTGGACGACAGCGCCTCGCTTACCGCTGAACTCCCTGCAACGACAAAATGCGGCACCAGGATAACCTTCTACGCGAACATCGATTTCAAGGAGGAACTCGATACCCTGAAAACCTCCGGCGCTGAAGGAGTCGGGCTTTTCAGGAGCGAAAACCTCTTCACCGACGGCACGAACACTCCGAGAGAGTCGATGCAGTTCGCCTATTACCGGGACATGGCCGAAGCTATCAACCCGATGCCCCTCGATATACGGCTGTTCGATATCGGCGGCGACAAGCTTATCTACTCGCCCATCAAGGAACCGAACCCCAATCTCGGGTGGCGGGGCATCAGGATACTGGTGGACCTGCCGGATATTCTCGAAGCGCAGATACGGGCGATCATCCGGGCAAATACGCACGGCAATATCGACATCCTCATTCCCATGATCGTTTCGCTTGAAGAGATCCGTCGTGTGCGTTCGGTTATCGACAAAGCCTATATAGACCTTGAAAAGGAAGACCCCCTGGTCGAAAAACCTGAAATCGGGGCGATGATCGAAGTGCCGGCCGCAGTTGAGCTTATCGATGAAATAACCAGGAGCGTCGATTTCATCAGCATCGGCACCAACGACCTCACGCAGTACACCCTTGCCGTGGACAGGAACAATATCATCGTGCAGGACCTGTTCGATACCTTCCACCCCGCAATCATGCGGCAACTGCACAGGATCATCGGGACAGCACAGAAAAACCGGTGCAGGGCTATGATCTGCGGTGACATGGGCTCAAACCCCCTTGCCCTGCCTTTCCTGCTCGGATGCGGCCTGACACGGTTCAGTACGGTCGTATCGGATATTCCGAACCTGAAATCGCAGGTCTCCCGTTACACGCTCGAGGAAACCGCCGAGCTTGCCAGGCAATGCCTGAAGCTCGAAACGGCAGACGAAATCAGGACCCTTCTCGAAGCGTTCCGGGCATCCTGCTGACCGTCGGGACCTGACAAATTGAATCCAGATAGAAAGGGCCCCCTCGTCTCCTTGCAGATTCGAGGGGGCCCGAAAGTTTCCAACCGCCGCTACCTGATCGTTCAGGGCCTGAAATCTTCGATTTTCGCCTTCTTTTTCTCCGTTTCGAAATACTCCTGAATGTTCTGTTGCTGCTTAACCTTGAGGAGCTGCGGGGCGATTTTCGCCGCTTCAGCCTTGAGGTCGATGCCCGCAGGGTAGGTCTTGCCGTTCAGAACGACCAGCGCATAACCACCACTGATCTTCACCGGAGAAGAAAGCTTGCCGACATCGAGGCCGGAAATCGCCTCGACGAGCTGCCTGTCGGAACCGAAGCCGGGAATGGCGGCATCGTTCCAGCGTATATCTGCTGCCTTCACGATCCTGAACGAAGGGTTCGAAGCAGCAATCTTGTCGAGCGTGGTACCGGGGACCTTTGCCAGAGAAGCGAGCTTTTTCTCGAGGGCAGCGCCTTTCTTCTCAGCGAGAAGCTCGGCAGTGATCTTTCCCTTGAGCAAAGCATCGAGCTGATGATACCCGGAATCGTTCTTTCCGGTAAGGCGAATGATATAAAAACCTTTTTCCGTCTCTATGACGTCAGAAAGGTCGCCTTCGTTGGACTTGAAGGCAAAAGAGGCAACCTTGTCGCTGTAGCCGATCCCGGGCAGCGCCATGTGCTTCGCGAAATCTCCGGTCTTGAGCACCTCGAGCTTCTGGCCGGCCGCCGCCTTGTCGATGCCCTGCGATTTTGCCGACATCTGGAAAGCCATGGCAATACGCCTCTGGCTGTCCGTCGTTTCCGTAGAAGGCCTGATATTGCGCACGACTTCGGAACAGACGACCGCTCTCTGGTCGAAACCGGTCACCTTGATGATATGCAGGCCGAACTGGGTCTGCACCGGTCCGACAATCGCGCCGGGCCGGGCCCCGAAAACAGCCGCGGAAAAAGCTGGAACCATACGGTCCCGGGTAAACCATCCGAGATCGCCACCCCTTGATGCGCTTCCAGGATCAGCAGAATACTTGCGGGCAAGCTGCTCGAAAGGCACCCCATCCCTGAGCTGCTGCGAAATGGCCATTAGCAGGCCGCGGACCCTCTGGACATCACCGCTGCTCGAAGGATTTATTTTCAGAAGAATATGGGAAGCACGGGCTACCGGCTGGGCCGATGCGGTCACCTGCCTGACCTTGAGAATCCTGTATGCGCCGTTGTCGGCAAAAGGACCGATCAGCGCGCCGGGCTTCAGGTTCGAAGCGCTGAAAACCAGTTCGCCGGCAGCAGGCGAGAAGTCCGCGCGGTTGTAAGTGACGTTGATACCGCCCAAACGATCGCTCTGCAGGCGGACATACTCGCTGTCGCTCTTCGTAGTGGCAAATTCCGCCCTGATGGCTTCGATATCGGTTTTCACCGCCAGGCTGTCTTTCGAAGAAGCAACGAGCGGGAAGAAAACAAAATCAGCGCTCCTTGTCGGCGGCTGCTTGAAAAGCTCCTTGTGAGCCTCGTAATATTTGCTGATCTCGTCATCCTTGATCGGGAAACTACTGTCCGGACCGGCAAAAGCGAGGGGTACAGGGATGAACGAAGCGGAGAATTGCTCGAACTGCCTGCGGACGACATCATCGAGGTCCCTCGAGGTAACCTGGTCGACGCTCTGCAATGCCCTGATAAGTTTGTTGATTTTCAGTTCCTTGCGCACGATCTTTTCGATCTGCACCCAGATATCCTTTGCGCGGGGATCTCGGCGTGCCGCTTCGAGCTTGCTGCGGTCGATCGCTCCGGTTGACGGATTGGTGAAGTTCTGGCGGATGATCATGGGAGGAAAGGGACTGTTCAGGGCCTCGACGACCTCCTGGTCCTGGAGGGTGATGCCGAATTTCTCGAAAAGCTGGTCGAGCAGGGCCTGATCGACGGTAATGTTCCAGGCGCGTTCCTGAATTGCCACTTCCACTTCGGGCGTAACATCGTTTGCCGGGTTCGACCTGCGGTAATTCTCGGAAAGCTCCTTATAGATCTCGTCGTACTGGTTGTAGGCAATATCTTTTCCATTGACCCTGCCTGCCAGGTTCACCTTGCTTTTGCCTGACATCCCGGTAAATTGCATGCCCCACTGGATAACAATAAGCCCAAGAAATGAAGCAATAAGGGCAAACAGAATCACATGCGTCTTATCCCTCAAGCTGGTCATGAAAGCCATAACTCATCCCTTCTCATTAATGTGTTGTAGTTAAAAAACATCGTCGTCCCAACCTTCCCTTCCGACAAGCGGAACGAAAACAAAATGCTGGAAAACCTCCTTGTCGAAAGTATCGCCAAGCTTCCTGATCACCGTCATCTGCTGCGACTCATACGTGCCCAGCGGAATGACCATGCAGCCGTTTTCCGAAAGCTGCCCGAGAAGCGGCCCGGGGATTTTCGGTGCCGCCGCCGTAACCATGATCCCGTCGAACGGGGCCTTTTCAGGCCAGCCGAGGGTCCCGTCGCCGAGACGGCATTTGATATCGAGCCCGAGTTCGGCAAATACCCGGCATGCCTTTTCCTTCAGCCCGTCAATCCTTTCAACGGTATACACCTCGTAACCGAGCGCATCGAGTATCGCTGCCTGGTAACCTGAACCGGTGCCTATCTCGAGGATCTTTCCTGAGGGGACCCTTTCCACGAGCAGGGTGGTCATGTAGGCCACCGTGAACGGCTGCGATATGGTCTGGCCGAACCCGATCGGATAAGCGCAATCGCCGTAAGCGTACGGCAATGACTCACTGTCAAAGAAACGGTGCCTTTCGACATCGCCGAACGCATCGAGGACCCTGCGGTTATCGATACCGTACTGCTTCAGCGTTTCGACCATTTCAACCCGCTGCCGGCGAAGTTTTTCGGCATCGTGCATAAAAACCCCTGAACGGTTTGCTCCGAAAGAGTTCTCTAAACGTATCTTTCAACGGGACAAAAGTACCATTTTCCCGGTTGACGGACAATATTACATAAAAAGCGCAAAAAACAATGCATCCGAGGTTCTTTACCCGGTTCGGCAACGAGGGTGCGGTCGGGTCCTACATACTCGTCATAACCCTCTCCTCGCCGGTAAACCTGGTATTCGGAAGGTTCAGGAACGGGGCCCCCATTTTCATGGACAGGGGAGAGTACCTCTATATCGGGTCAGCGCTTGGCGGCACCCGCAGCCACAGCCCTCTTGCGGCAAGGCTCATCCGCCATGCTTCGCGGTCCGGCGGGCAGAAGCCGCATCTCATCAGGAAAGCGCTGATCGGCCTTTTCCCTGACTATGAAGACAGCGTGAAAAAGAGCCCGGGCATGGCGCAAAAAAAACTCCGGTGGCATATCGATTACCTGCTCGATCTGCCGGCAGCCGAAATCAGGCATATGGTGATCATACACAGCCCGAAGAGGCTTGAACGTGAACTCTGGAAGCTGCTCGAACCGCAGGAAGAGATCTCGGTCCCCGCCCACAGGCTCGGTGCGCAGGACACCAGGGAATGCACCCACCTCCTCAGGACGGAGGATATTGAACAGGTGCTCGGGACCATCCGGAAATCAGTCCCTGAGATGATCATGTCATAACCCCCCGTGATCGATCAGCGGCCGAGGAGGGCTTCGACGAATTGCGCCCGGTCGAAAAGCTGGAAATCGTCGATTTTTTCTCCAACCCCTATATATTTGACCGGCAGGTTAAGCTCGCGGGAAATGGAAAGCACGATGCCTCCCTTCGATGTCCCGTCGAGCTTGGTGACGACCAGCCCGGTCACGCTGACACATTTCGTGAACTCCCTCGCCTGGGAGACGGCGTTCTGGCCGGTCGTGCCATCGAGCACAAGCAGCACCTCGTGCGGCGCTTCGGGAATTTTCTTTTTTGCGACCCGCATGATCTTTGCAAGCTCCTCCATCAGGTGGCTCTTGTTGTGCAGGCGGCCGGCCGTATCGACAAGCACGACATCGGCATTTCGGGAGACAGCTGAGCTGACGGCATCGAAAACCACCGATGCGGGATCGGCACCCTGCCCCTGGCCGATGATGGGTACACCGGCCCTGTCGGCCCATATCTTGAGCTGTTCGTATGCCGCAGCCCTGAATGTGTCCGCCGCAGCGATAATGACTTTCTTTCCGGCTTTTTCGTAATGGTGGGCCAGTTTGGCGATACTCGTCGTCTTGCCTGCGCCGTTCACGCCGACAATAAGGATGACGTATGGCTTTGCGGGAAGTTGCGCGTCGAAATCGAGAGGGTGCTCTTCGCCGGTCTCCCGGAGCATCTGCTGGATTTCCTCCATCAGCATCCGGTTAAGCTCCTCTTCCGAACGGTAGGTCTCGTTCTTTGCCCGTTCAGTGATGGCCTCAACGATGTCGAGCGTCGTTTCCACACCGACATCGGCCGAAACAAGGATGTTTTCAAGCTCTTCGAGGAACTCGTCGTCGATCTCCGTTTTCCCCTGGGTGACAAAAGCAAGTTTCTCGCGAAGGGTGTCGCGGGTCTTTCCCAGCCCTTCCTTGAGCCTTGAAATTTTGAACTTATCGAAAAAACCCATAAAAAGAGGTATTGTCCCTGTTAGTGAATAATGCCCCGGTCAGATTCCGGATACAGGAAAATGCCCGGCGGATATGCTTTTCATCCGTTCAATAATGTACATAAAAATATGGCATCAACCGTCATCCCCGAAATCGGCGAATTCGGCCTTATCGGAAAGATTGCAAAACTTGCCGGACCGACCCTCGAGGCAGTCCCGCAGCTGATCGAAGGGATCGGCGACGACTGCGCCGTCTACCGGCTTTCCGAAGAACTGCTGCAGGTATCGACAACCGACATCCTTGTCGATCAGGTTCATTTCGACCTCCTGACGACCCCGGTGAAACACCTCGGCAGCAAAGCCATGAGCGCCAATGTTTCCGATATCTGTGCCATGAACGCGATACCTCGCTGCGCACTGGTCTCGCTTGCCATCCCGCCCTCCTTTCCGGTTGAAATGATCGAGGAGCTTTACCGGGGCATGGTGAATGCCGCGACGGAATACGGGGTTGCCATCGCGGGAGGTGACACCTCATCGTCACGCTCAGGCCTTGTCATTTCCGTGGCCGTGACCGGCGAAGTGACAGAGGGGCGCATAGCGTATCGAAGGGGAGCATCCCCCGGTGACCTTGTCTGCGTCACAGGCATGCTTGGCGGGGCGGCGGCCGGGCTGCGGCTGCTCATGCGTGAGAAGGACATCATGCTTGAACACCTCGAAAACAGGGAAACATACGACAGGAACCTCATGGCCGACCTCGAGGAGTACCGGAACGCCATCCGGAGCCAGCTGCTTCCCCTTGCGCGCCTCGATATCGTGAGGTTCTTCCATTCCGCAGGCATCCGGCCGACGTCGATGATCGATATCTCCGATGGGCTCAGCTCCGAACTCCTGCACATCTGCCGCAGTTCAAACACCGGGGCACTGATTTATGAAAACAGCATTCCCGTCGGACCGGAAACACGCCTCATAGCAGAAGAATTTCAGGACGACGCCCTCACCTGGGCGCTTACCGGCGGTGAAGACTACGAACTGCTGTTCACGGTCCCGAAAGATTCATTGCAGGATATCTCCGCCCACCGTGACATCTCGGTCATCGGGGAGATCGTGCCTCCGGAAGAAGGCATCTTCATACGTGATATCTACGGCATGAAAATCGATCTCGCGGCAATGAAGGGGTTCGACCATTTCCGCTCATGAACCCGGCAATCTGGCAAACCGGTACCGTCCGGGCCTAATTATTTTTTTGCTAAACCCTTTGAAGATGCTAAATTTCTCGACCTGAATGGCAAAAACGATGCCGAAGTGGCGGAACTGGTAGACGCCCAGGACTTAAAATCCTGTGTTCAGCAATGGACGTGCGGGTTCGATCCCCGCCTTCGGCACCATTCATGTTCCGTGTTCTCCACCTTGAATCTCGATCTCTTGCCGTGACTTCCTCTTTCCACTCGACTAAGGACGGTCCGCAGCAGGACAGGCAGTCAAAACCGGGGCACAGCATATCCGACCTGCACCGGGCAAAACCGACAGAACACCGGAAGAGCCACACCTTTGCAGCAACCCTTCACCTTTAAAGCACAACGATCATGAGCATCGACTCAACGAAGATCCTGCTGAACGAAGACGAAATGCCTCGCCAGTGGTACAACATCCAGGCCGACCTGCCTTCGCCGATGCCGCCGCCTCTCGGCCCGGACGGCTCGCCTGTCGGTCCGGACGCACTTTCGAGGGTTTTTCCGATGAACCTCATAGAACAGGAAGTCAGCACCGAACGGTGGATCGATATTCCGGAAGAGGTGCTGGGTATCCTGAAAATCTGGAGGCCTTCGCCGCTGTACCGTGCAAGAAGGCTCGAACAGGCATTGCAGACCCCTGCAAAAATTTACTACAAGAACGAAGGCGTTTCACCTGCAGGCAGCCACAAGCCGAACACCGCGGTTCCCCAGGCATGGTACAACAAGCAGTTCGGCATCAGGCACCTCATCACCGAAACCGGCGCAGGCCAGTGGGGAAGCGCGCTGGCGATGAGCTGCAAGCTGGTAGGCATTGACTGCAAGGTGTTCATGGTGCGCATCAGTTTCGACCAGAAGCCGTTCCGCAAGATCATGATGAAAACCTGGGGCGCCGACTGTATCGCCAGTCCGAGCGAACAGACGGCGGTTGGCCGAAAAATTCTTGCCGAAATGCCCGACACCCCCGGAAGCCTCGCCATCGCCATCAGCGAGGCGATCGAACAAGCCGTCAGCAATGACGACACTCGTTACGCTCTCGGCAGTGTGCTGAACCATGTGATGCTCCACCAGACCATCATCGGCCTCGAGGCACGCAAGCAGTTCGAAAAGGCAGGGCTCTACCCCGACGTCGTCATCGGCTGCGCCGGAGGCGGTTCTAACTTTGCGGGCATCAGCTTCCCGTTCCTGTACGACAAGATCCATGGAAAAAATGTCCAGGTTATCGCGACCGAACCCGAAGCATGCCCGACCCTGACCAGGGGACCGTACATCTACGATGCGGGCGATGTCGCGAAAATGACGCCGTTCCTTCCCATGCACAGCCTCGGCCACGGGTTCATCCCTCCGGCAATCCATGCGGGAGGCCTGCGCTACCACGGCATGGCGCCGCTCGTGAGCCACGTCAAGGAACTCGGCCTGATCGACGCCACCGCAATCGGCCAGATCGAATGCTACGAAGCCGCTCTGCTGTTCGCTCATACAGAAGGGTTCATTTCAGCGCCCGAAACCTCGCATGCCATCGCCCAGACCATCCGCGAAGCGAAAAAGGCGAAGGAAGAGGGCAAGGAGAAGGTTATCCTCATGAACTGGTCCGGACATGGCCTTATGGACCTCCAGGGGTACGACGCATTCCTGTCCGGAAAGCTCCAGGATTACCCGCTGCCCGAAGAGCTCCTGCAACGCTCCCTCGCCGCAGTCAGGAACCATCCGCCGATCCGCTGACGGCAACTGAAACGTAAAAGAAAAAACCCCGGCAACGCGGGGTTTTTTCTTTACTGCCAATCTGCAAACGGTTTTCAGTTCTGGCTGTCGATCTTTCCTTGCTCCCTTCCTTCCTTTCCGGAAGGTTCTCCTTCAAGAAATTTCAGCTCGTTCGCGTCCTCATCGAACGAAATCCTGATGGTGCTGCCTTCGGTGAAGCGGCCTTTCAGCATCTCCTCGGCGAGCGGGTCCTCGACATACTTCTGCAGAGCCCTCTTGAGCGGCCTTGCACCGTATTTCTGGTCGTATCCCTTTTCGACGAGGAACTCTTTGGCCCTCTCGTCGATGTGGACCTCGATACCCATTTCATGCAATCTCCTGAACAGTTTCCCGGCGGTGATGTCGATAATCCTGAAGATATGCTGTTTTTCGAGCGGGTGGAAAACGATGATGTCGTCTATCCTGTTCAGGAACTCGGGATTGAACACGCGCTTCAGGGCGTCCTCTATGGTAGACTTCATGGCCTTGTAGCTTCCAGCCGTATCGTCCGGTGCGGTGAAGCCCATTCCTGAACCCGCGCCGAAACTCTTGATATCCTTGGCCCCGATGTTCGACGTCATGATGATGATCGTATTGCGGAAATCCACTTTCCGCCCGAGCCCGTCAGTCAGCACGCCTTCGTCAAGCACCTGGAGCAGGATGTTGAAAACGTCGGGATGGGCTTTTTCGATCTCGTCGATCAGCACCACCGAATAGGGTTTCCTGCGGACCTTTTCAGTCAGCTGGCCGCCCTCCTCGTATCCCACATATCCCGGAGGCGCGCCCACAAGGCGGCTCACCGAGAATTTCTCCATATACTCGCTCATGTCGGCCCTGATCAGCGCATCTTCAGTGTCGAAAATGTAGCGGGTCAGCGCTTTTGCAAGCTCGGTTTTTCCGACGCCGGTCGGGCCGAGGAAAATGAACGAACCGATAGGACGTGAAGGGTCCTTCAGGCCGGCCCGCGTCCTCTGGATGGCCTTGGTGATCTTTTTTATGGCCTCATCCTGTCCGATCACCTCTTTCATGAGATCGGCCTCCATGGAAAGCAGCCGCTTCGATTCGGATTGCGCCACCCTGACGACAGGGATGCCGGTCATCATGGCGATAACCGAGGTGATATCGGGCTCCCCGACTTCGTAGACGCTTTCCGCGGCCTTGTCCTCCCACTCCTGCTTGGCATGTTCAAGGGCCTCGAGCAGGTTCTTCTCCTTGTCGCGAAGCCTGGCGGCTTCCTCGAAGTTCTGCATCTTCACGACCTGGTTCTTCTCGTTCTTGACCTCCTCGATGGATTTTTCAAGTTCGAGGATCTCCTTCGGAACGTGGATATTGCTCAGGTGCACCCGTGCGCCCGCCTCGTCCATGACGTCGATTGCCTTGTCGGGAAGGAAGCGGTCAGTGATGTAACGCTCGGATAGCTTTACGGCTTTCTCGATCGCATCGTCGGAGTAGTGCACATGGTGGTGCGACTCGTACTTCGACTTGATGTTGTTCAGTATCTGGATGGTCTCGTCAACCGAAGTCGGTTCGACCATGATTTTCTGGAACCTGCGGTCGAGCGCGCCGTCCTTTTCTATGAACTGGCGGTACTCGTCGAGTGTGGTTGCGCCGATACACTGGAGCTCCCCGCGAGCGAGGGCCGGCTTGAAAATGTTGCTCGCATCGAGCGAACCCGAAGCTCCGCCCGCACCGACGATGGTGTGCAGCTCATCGATGAAGAGGATGACGTCGCGCGAACGCTCGAGCTCGTTCATGAGCGCTTTCATGCGTTCCTCGAACTGGCCGCGGTACTTCGTGCCGGCAACCAGGGCCGCAAGGTCGAGCGCGACGACCCGCTTGTCGTAAAGCACCCTGGAAACCTTGCGGTGGATGATGTTCAGTGCCAGGCCTTCGGCGATTGCCGTCTTGCCGACGCCGGGCTCGCCGATCAGCACCGGGTTGTTCTTCTTCCTGCGGCTCAGCACCTGCGCCACGCGCTCGATCTCCTTTTCCCTTCCGATGATGGGATCAAGTTTATCTTCCAGGGCGAGTCGGGTCAGGTCACGTCCGAAATTGTCGAGTACCGGGGTTTTCGTCCTCTCGCCCTTGCGCGGATCAGGACGTTTCGGCTGCTTTTCACTGCTGCCGAACGAATAGGAACCCTCCATCGGCGGTTCGTCAGAATCGCTCTTGCTGCTCGAAATGCTCAGCAGCTCATCCCTGACGAGGTCATAGGTCACGCCGAACTGCTCGAGGATCTGGGCGGCGATATTGTCGTCACCTTTCAGGATGGAGAGCAGGAGATGTTCAGTGCCGATGATGTTCGATTTGCAGATCTTGGCCTCGAGATAAGTGATCTTCAGCACTTTTTCCGCCTGCTTGGTGAGCGGCACGTTGCCCATCTGGGTCGCGGGAACCTTGGGGTGGGTGCTTTCCTCGATTTTCTGCTTCAGGCTCGAAAGATCTATCTTGAGGTTTTTCAATATTTTTGCGCCGATCCCTTCCCCTTCCCTGATGAGGCCGAGCAGAAGGTGTTCGGTACCAATATAGTCATGGCCGAGCCGAAGGGCTTCCTCCCTGCTGAGCCTGATGACTTCCTGAACTCTATTTGAAAAATTTCCATCCATTCTCTATGTCTGTGTAAAATTGTTTGCAATAGCTCCGGTGCGTCCGAAAAATGAATCGCCGCTGTACTTTTCCGTAATTTCCATTATATAAAGATAGCGGTTTAAAACCAATCCGTCTCAAGAGAAAACCCGGGAAGGCGATTAAAGGTTCTGCAACCCGATAAGGCAATGAAAGTCCACCATATAGTCATAGACGACACAAACCCTGAGCATCTTGCGCTATCAATCTGCCGTACCGGGAAAATAAACCGCGTCAGGCTCGGCGACAACGCCTATACAACCTACGGGACCATTGGAATTGATGCCCACGACTATGCGGCACTGTTCCACTACGGCATCGTTGAGGCGCTGAACCGTATGCCGTTCATATCTGAAACCGGAAACGGGCTCGACAGCTGGGACGAAGCTTTCCTGAGCAACAGCTCGATTTGGGGCATGCTGAACATCCTGGAAACCTGCGCATCCACCATCGACACGGAAGCGAAAGAACGCATCCTGCTCGGCTGGCAGGACCAGCCGGTCGGCGTGGCCTACCTCAGGGATATCGATCCCGCGAAATTCCTTACCTTCCTCGGCGAACTCGGGACATTTCTGGAGGAATCCGCTGCAGAAGGGTACGACCTCGAATTCCTGCTGTAAGCGCCCCGCTTGCGCAAGGGTTGCTCTCACCCTTGCCGAAGGGACTTACCACAACCGGGAAGGTTTATCCTATAACCGGATCGGGATGGAGAAAAACGTATTGCAGGGCGTTCGTCAGTTTATTGCTGTTGACAATCTTGTACGGTGAAGGAGTATCGGACTTCGCCAATGGGGGCATCGGCACTCCTGCCGCGGTTGCGGCTTTGCGGTAATAATCCTCCCTGGTCGGGTGAACCGGGGCGCATGCGTTGAAAACCTCACCCCACTGTCCGAGCCTGATGATTTTCATGATGATCCTGACGCAGTCATCGCGATGGATCAGGTTCATTGGCTGGTCCGGAGCTGATATCTCTTTCAGTTTGTCAATATAGGATGCGGGAGTGCGGTCGTCCCCGAGCAGTCCCCCGAAACGGACCACCGTGGTCTGAAAACCCGTTTCGCTCATCAGCATCTCCTCGGCGAGCAGCAGGGCCTGGCCCGAAGGCGACTCGGGTTCGGCGCTGTCCTCTTCGATCACCTCCCTGCCGCAAGAGGGATAGACAGAGGTCGAACTGACAAGCAGCACGGAGCGGACCGTCGATTGGCCGAGCGCATCGATGAGCGATGAAAACTGGGCGATATGGTATTCGACAATGTCATCCCTGCGTTCGGGGGGAAAGTCTATGATGAGTATATCGCTCTGGAGAAAATCGGTGATGTCATCCCCTGAAGCTTCCGGATCGAGCCGTATCAGGAATGGCTCAATGCCTGCATCGCGAAGTACTTCAAGCCTCTCTTCCCTGGTCGTCGACCCCCTGACCATGAAACCTTCGCCGGCGAGGGCTTGTGCGAGCGGGAGGCCAAGCCAGCCGCAACCGAGTATGGATATGCTTTCCTTCTGCATGATAGCGTTACCTGTTATTTTTTAAGAGACCTGAGATAGAGCAGCATCGACTGCATGTCGGGAGAATCTTCATCCAGCGGTTTCCCTCTCAGGGGGCCAAGGATGCAGTTGTTGACCTGCCCGGCGAGGTTCGGGTTCATCCATGCATTCTGCAGTTCGGAACCGCCGGGATGGCAGCTTGAACAGCTTTTGCCGGAAACTGCTCCGGCAAATTCCGGGGAGTTGAAAAGTTGGCGGCCTTTTTCAGCCGACGGAGCTTCACCGGCTGAAGCCCCTGGGGTAGTCAACAGGACGGCAAGCAGGGAAAATATCCCGTAACAGAATGGTTTATCCATCTCTTCGTATCTTTTTTCGGTTTTTACATTTCGAGGCTCTGCCCGGTGTTGCTTTTACGGATAAGCCTGTCCAGGCAGCTGCTGCAGACACAGGTATCATAGCGCGATGCGAGGAAGTAACGCACATCTTCGGGGACCACTTTGCGCGCACACCAGCATGTCGCCGTAAGCGTACAGTTGAAAGTATCGCCGCATATCGGGCAATTGACGGTTGTTCCGGCTGCCGGGGACTGTTCGGGAGAGTGCATAACGGGTACTTTTTTATTTTTTGTTTCTGGTATTCTGTCAAGATATCAGTTCATCGCTAAACGGCAAGCGCCTGTCTGATCGCCGCACGCCAGCCGGAAAGCAGATCGTCCTTCGTTCCGGCAGGCATGGAGGGCACGTAGGTCCGCTCAATCCGCCTCAGTGAAACAAGTTCATCGGAAGAACTCCACACCCCGGCATGCAGGCCGGCAAGATAAGCAACTCCCAGCGAAGTCGATTCGATATCAGCCGGTTTCTGCAGAGGCAGCCCGAGAAGGTCCGCCTGGAACTGCATGAGAAAGGCATTGCCTGCCGCTCCCCCGTCAACCATGAGCAGCCCCGGAACGATACCGGTATCTGCCGCCATAGCCGTGAAAACATCGTACGACTGGTAGGCGATGGATTCCAGTGCTGCACGGACGATATGGCGCCAGTCAGTGCCTCTGGTCAGTCCGGTTATGGTCCCCCTGGCATCCATTCGCCAGTGCGGCGCGCCGAGGCCTACAAAAGCGGGAACGAGATAGACCCCCGCGTTGGTCTGCACCTGGAACGCCGCATCTTCCGACGCAGAGGCGTTCGCGATGAGCTTCAGTTCGTCACGCAGCCACTGGATTACCGCACCTCCGATAAAAACCGAGCCTTCAAGCGCGTAACACGGATTTCCGGACCGGTCGATGGCAATCGTTGAAATCAGGCCGTTTACGGAACGAACAAGCTCACCGCCGGTATTCATGACCATGAAGCATCCTGTGCCGTAGGTATTCTTGACGCTTCCCCGTTCAAAGCAGCACTGCCCGAACAGGGCGGCCTGCTGATCGCCGGCCATTGCCGATACCGGGACACCGGACAGTTCCGGTATCTCCGTCACCATGCCATAATCCGACATGGTGCCCCTGACTTCCGGCAGCATCGTTTCTGGCACGCCAAACAGGTCGAGCAGTTCTTTGTCCCAGCGTTTCTCCACAATATTGAAAAGCATGGTGCGCGAAGCGTTGGTAAAATCGGTCGCATGCTCCCTGCCTCCGGAAAGTTTCCAGAGAAGCCAGGTATCGACAGTCCCGAAAAGCAGGTTGTCGAAATCGCTCCTGCCGCAGTGATCAAGTATCCAGCGGATCTTTGACGCGCTGAAATAGGCATCGAGAGGAAGCCCTGTTTTCATTGAAATCCGGTCTTTCTCGGACGAATATCCCCGCAGCAGCTCCATCGTCCTCCTGCACTGCCAGACAATGGCATTGCTGACCGGCTTGCCGGTCCTCCGGTCCCAGACGACCGTCGTTTCACGCTGGTTGGCAATCCCCATTGCTACGACGGGGCCGGCATGTTTCGCCTTCAGTTCGAGCACCCCGTCCACTACCGTCTGCCAGATCTCTTCAGGATCATGCTCGACCCAGCCCCCGATCGGATAAATCTGGGTGAGTTCCCTGTAGGCCTTCGCGATTGCCCGGCCTTTTTCATCGAACAGAATACAGGTGGTCCCAGTTGTCCCCTGGTCAACAGCGAGGATAGCCATGATGGTTCGCTTCACTTGAATGTTCGGGCCGATTCAGACATATGCCCTGTCTTGCTCAAGATACCATGTGACAGGGGAAATCCATCGGTAATGATCAACGCCGGACTATGCCGACCTTGCAGGAGGACGCGAGGCATGGAACTGTCGGGAACAATGGCCACCGGATGCTGACATGCATGCCCGCGGAAATACTTGATTACTGACGGCTCTGGAGGAACAGTCTCTTTGCGGCAGGATCAGCGTTTTTTCGCTTCCACCCAGTGAGAATATCCCGAAACCCTTCTTTCGGCCTTGCCGCAATGCCTGCAGGTATAATTCGAACATTGCGCAACATAATTCCATTCGACATCGCCTTCATACTCCTTTTTCAGCACCTCTTCCGTTTCACCGTTATAGTCCAGTTCATGGAGCCGCTCCTCAATCTTGCCGCATCGCGGACATCTGCGGCGGTAACAGTAATCGGGATTGTCCCCTTCGGTGATCCAGGGATGATGGTCCCGTTCTTCTTTTTTTCCGCATTGCTGGCAGGAACGGGACTGGTGGCAGGTACGGTCGTTATCGTACTGCCATTCAGAAAATTTGTGAGGGACAGTCCGGCTGACCTTGACACCGCACCTCGTGCACTCCCGCAGTTGTTCGCAGGTTATACCGGGAATCGACTGCCACTCCCCGAAATCATGACCGAAAATCTTGCATATGAGTTTTTTCATGGTGCCATTCTCTTCTTCGAGGAACAGGGGGTCCTGTTCTGTTCAGAAAATTTCATTCCTGCGAAACGCGGGTTGTTGAAAAACCAGGATAACGACCGAACACAGTGCGTATGTTGCCTGTAACGGCATGAAATACAAGACGATGAAGAAACTCCGCCACTCCATCCCCATGAATGAACGGCAAACCGGGGGGATGTTCACCGTACGAAATCGGGATGTTTCTTATAAGTAAATATATGCAAGGAATTTGACAGCACGAAGATACTTTCGTGCGTTAACCGTCATGTGATGAGCCTGAAAACGAAGAAATCAATGATTTTACCCTTATGTGACAATGTTCCTGCTGCTCCGGCGATTAATGGGATTCCGTTTTATTTCAGATCAGACTCCCCGCACATGCCATTCCGTCTTTTCCCTCTCATCCTGTCTTTTTCCTGTCATTCCCCTTTTTCTGTCATTCTGAACGTAGTGAAGAATCCATAACTTATTTCTTTATTGAAAGATGGATCCCTCACTCCGCTGCGCTTCCCTCAGGATGACTCCTCTGTTTCAGAACAATCTTCCCGCGACTGTCATGCTGCTCTTGCTCTTGTCTTTGTCATGCTGTCTTTTTCCTGTCATCCTGTCTTTTCCCTGTCATTCTGTCTTTTCCCTGTCATTCTGTCTTTTCCCTGTCATTCTGAACGAAGTGAAGAATCCATAACTTATTTCTTTATTGAAAGATGGATCCTTCACTCCGCTGCGCTTCCCTCAGGATGACTCCTCTGTTTCAGAACAATCTTCCCGCGACTGTCATGCTGCTCTTGCTCTTGTCTTTGTCATGCTGTCTTTTTCCTGTCATGCTGTCTTTTTCCTGTCATGCTGTCTTTTTCCTGTCATGCTGTCTTTTTCCTGTCATTCTGAACGAAGTGAAGAATCCATAACTTATTTCTTTATAGAAAGATGGATCCCTCACCCCGCTGTACTTCATTGCGGAATTACAGCCCCGACATATGGATTTGCCTGCGACTTTTCTGTTGCCGGAACAATAATCAGTACGGATGAAAAAAAAATTAAAAAAAGAGCGCAGGTTTTTTTACGGGATGTCGTCATACTTGGTGTGTGAGGTTGATTGTGTGTGTGTTCTTCGATATATGGTTGTGTGTGAAAAAATTCAACAGCAGCCCGGTAAGATGAATGATGATGGTTAAAACCGGATCGATTGATTACTGATGTACTGATGAATGCTGTGGGGTGTTGTTGATTTGAAAAGCGAAGGAGATTTCTTCTTCGCTTTTCTTGTTTCGGGGAGCACGTTTCTTCAAGAGCAGATATTTTCCGGGAGAAAAGCCATGAAAGCACGAACACTGGCAGTGACGGCGATAATGATACTGGCGCTGGCGGGATGTTCTTCAGTTTCGGTTGTCAGCGACTACGATAAAAACGCTCCTTTAGCAAGCTACAAAACCTATAGCTGGGCTGACGATGCCGCAGTAAATAATACCCCCAACGTCCTGACCGATAACCCACTGGTCCTCAAACGCATTAAAAGCTCGGTTGACAGGGAGCTCGCAACGAAAGGCTACATCATTTCCGTCAGCGGCCCTTCGGATTTCTCCGTCGGTGTGTTTGCCAGTAGACGGCAGCGTGTTTATTACGATCCGCCCCCGGCAGGATTTTATTTCTACCGGGGCTATGGGCGGTACGGTTACTACGACCCATTCTGGTGGGGCAGGCCATATGTTCGCGCTTACGAAGAAGGAACGCTCGGCATCCTCATTTACGACAACAGAAGCGGAAAGCTCGCCTGGCAGGGCGTGGGCAGGGGAATACTGAACGACTACAGGAACGGCGACGACCTGCAGAAAGACATCGACGAAGCCGTGACGAAAATCCTTGCGGAGTTTCCACCTCAACCGAAACAATGAACCGGCCTTCTATTCAAGGCATCGGTAGCTGCCGGAAAAACGATAACCGCCCGAAGGCAATTTCACGAAGACCAGGGCGAATATTTCATTCGTCCTGGTGAAGTGATAAAGATCATACCCTCCCGAGCCGTTTTCGCAAGGTTTTGAGAAAAGGATGGTGTTCATGATCTCATCCGTGAACATGACCGCATAGACCCGATCGAACGACTCCCTGTCGGCAATATCATAAAGAAAAAATGCCCCTTTCTGCAAAGGGAGGTCAAGCGGCGGGTCCATCTCCCAGGAAAAACCCGAACGAAGGGTCATTGCAAAAAGAGTTGCCCTGTCATTGCGCATTGCGGCTCGTTTGAACTTTTCCCAGAACATCTCCCACCGGGTACCGGTACGCTGACCTTCGTGGGTGAGGGTATCGGGCACGGCATTTGCCGCAACCGATACACCGCTTCCACTGAAAAGCAGCATGAAGATGAGAGCGGTTGACCGCAGAAGGTAACGCATGGATCGCCGGTTTTCATGGCAGGAGAGTAAACCGAAGAACTACAGCAGATGGAAATCGTGAATATCCAGATGAATCAGTACCGGGCCTCCCAGCGGCCTTCCGCCGGGTCCTCTCGGCGTCACCCGACGTTCGGAAGGGTAGAGCAGGCCGTCAGTGTTGCGTGAGTGCCGAAGCACCACATTGGATGCCCTGGCAAGCGGGCTGATAATGTCGGCGGTGTAGTCGTGCTGGGTCAGGAGGCCGGAACTGCGATCGAACCTGAAGCGCTGCACCCGGCTGTGAGTCGGGATGCTTTCGGGGAAAACCGCTTCGAGCATGCCGGGTTCGAGCTCAGTCCACGAAATCTCGTCTCGCATCAGGAGGGCCGGCAGGGTGAAATAGTTCCAGGAGGCATAGTTTGCGAAATAGGACATGTCAAGATCGTCCCACCACAAAAGCCGCCGACCGATCCTGAAATACGCTCTCGCATTCTTCCGCTCTCCGATAACTTTTCCGTTTCTGTCCTCGAGACGCACGTCATGTCCGTCAAGCACGCCGGTAACCGACGGATCGCTGCCGATCGGCGTCAATGTCGAAAACGGCCGATGGACACTTTCCGCCATCTTCACCCGGTTGAAAAAAGGCCGCCTCTTCAGGGTGAACGCAAGCCCCCTTGCGCTCACTTCCACCTGGAGCCTCTCCGCCTTCCGCCACAGTTCCTGGCCGCCGTAGGCGGCGATGGCTTTTTCCGCTGTCTGACTGATGGACATAACTCTCCCTTTGATGTCGGTTACGGTGACTGCTGATTTATGTATCGCGGTCCTTGAACGCTCAACTCCAAACAATGCAAATGCTTATACTATCCCTGCTTCTCGGTGAGGTACTTCCAGTACTTCATCGGCATGCTGGATTTCTGCAGCCGGGGGTTGCGGCGCTCGGGTATGGCGATGGTGCCGAAAAAGGTTTTCCAGAGCGCCTGCACCGCTTTCTCCTCCTCCGACAGGGCCGGCGCGGTGAACTGCTCGATCGAACCGAGGGTGAGGCTTCCCCGGTGCCAGCGGGCGGCGATGCGCCTCCGGACGTCGTAGATGAACCAGTCCTCCGCCCTGAGCCGCTTGCTGAAGTGCAGTGCAAGCGGGTGGATGATGTTGTTGTCGGGTTCCATTCTCGCCAGGTAAGCCCCATCCTGCAGCTTTTCGAAACGCAGCAGGCCTTTCATGCGGTGCAGCTCCCGGCCGGCTTTTCTGGAAACCGTGACGATCTCCTTCACCGACGGGTTGGTGAGGTAGCCGTTAACCTTGCTGCCATGCTGCATGGCAAGGGCGAGATAGCGCAGCATGCTGGTTTCCATGCCATCCTTTTCGGCCATGGTGAAATAATAGAAGGTATAAACCGCTTCGGAAGCCTGCATCTGAAGCCGGCTGAAAAATTCCTCGGCTGCCGCCGTATTGGTCGCAAGGTACACACCCTCTTCGAAGAGCGTGTTTTCCCGCTCGCCGAGGGTAACACGTTCAACATCCCTTTCCCCGGCGAGGATATGGGCCACGGCGCTCAGGAGCCCTTCGGAGGTGCCGTCGTAAAGGTACCGGTCCATGGTTTCAGGCCAAAAGCCCCGGAAGGACGAGCTGCTTCGGAGGCGCCGACGGGACAACATCACCGCCGTCGCCGAGCAGGAGCCGGTTGCGGAGCAGGAGCGGCGAACGCTCCGTCTTTTCAAACGGCCGGCCCGAACAGGTGATGAAATATTTTGCGCGTTTCATGACCACACCGATTTTCCTGAGCCCTTCGGGGGTGATGACCGAGAACCTCCGGGCTGCGATGATCCTGCGCGCCGATGTAACGCCGATGCCCGGGACACGAAGCAGGGTGGCGTAATCGGCCCGGTTGATCTCGACGGGATAGAACTCCGGATGGCGCAGCGCCCATGCGGTCTTGGGATCGAACGATTCGTCGAGGTTCGGCATGTCGTCCGAAAGGATCTCTGCTGCGGTGAACCCGTAAAACCTGAGCAGCCAGTCGGCCTGATAGAGACGGTGCTCGCGCAGGAGCGGCGGGGCGGCAAGGACCGGAAGGCGGTTGTCGTGGTTGACCGGTACGAATGCGGAATAGTAGACCCGTTTCAGGTTCATCTTGCGGTAGAGCCCCTCGGAGAGCCGGAGGATCTGGAAATCGCTCTCCGGGCTTGCGCCTACGATCATCTGCGTGCTCTGTCCTGCAGGGGCGAATTTCGGGGCCTTCCCTCTCGAGCGCCGCTCGACGAGGCTCTCGGTTATTTCCTTTCCGATAAGCGACATCGGTTCGAGGATGGAAAACTTCTCTTTCTGGGGCGCCAGCCTCTTCAGCGATTCGTGCGAAGGGAGTTCGATGTTCACACTGATGCGGTCGGCATGGAGGCCTGCCTTCCTGACCAGCTCGGGACCGCACCCTGGAATGATCTTCAGATGAATATAGCCGCGGAACCGCTCTTCGGTCCGCAGTGTTTCCACCACGCTGATCATCCGTTCCATCGTCTGGTCGGGGCTTTTCATGACCGCCGAACTGAGGAAAAGCCCCTCGATGTAGTTGCGGCGGTAAAATTCCATGGTGAGATCAACCACCTCACGCGCTTCGAACGATGCCCTCTCGACGGGATTCGACGATCGGTTCACGCAGTAGGCGCAATCGTAGATGCAATCGTTGGAGAGAAGGATTTTCAGCAGGGAAATGCAGCGGCCGTCGTCCGACCAGGAGTGGCAGATGCCGCTCTGCGACGTGTTGCCCGTGCTGTAGGGGTTCCCTTCCCTGCGGCAGCCGCTCGATGCGCAGGAGGCGTCGTAACGGGCAGCCCCAGAAAGGACCTGAAGTTTCGCAAGCGTTTCCATGAGGGAAATATAGCATCGAAAGCGCGTTCCCGGAAGAGGCGGATGATGCTCAGGGCATACCTTTTGCACTTCTCTGCATGAGAAGCCCGACCGTCCTTCTTGCACCGGTCACGACGCCGGGAAGGGACTGTCCGGGAAAAATGGAATCCCCGGCAAGAAAAAGATTGTCGAACTGCGTCTCAGGCCCCCGGACCCCGAAAAGCGAAGTCTGCGCATAGCCTCCCACGCAACCGTTCAACCGGCCCGTAAAACGCTCCCAGGCAACCGGCGTTCCGGCAATGAGAAAACGCACCGCATCCCGCGCTTCCGGGAACTGTTCGGAAAGGACGCCAAAGACTTTTTCCGTGCAGGCATGTTTCATCTCCCTGTATGCGTCAGGGCCTCTCTTCAGGGCATCGAACCACCCACCGGGCATGGCATGCGTGGAAATGGTCACCGCACGAAGCCCGGCGGGAGCCCTCCCTGTTTCGTCGCCGGGTGAGGCGGAAACAAAAATCGAGTTGCCTTCTGCAAGCTCCCCGCTGCTGCCGACAATCTGGACATGGCGCGAGGGAAGGTTTTCGAAAAAAGCCGAATCCATCCCCAGGTAGAGCGTGAACGCGCTCCATGACGGTGCAGCCGATGTTTCCGGAAGCGCTGCCGCTTCGGCGCCCTCGATCGCCGCCAGCGAGGATGGGGTGAGGTTTGCTATCACGAAGTCGGCAGCATACGCCCCGCCATCCGATGTTTCGATCCCGATGACCTGACGCCGGACCGAATCGATGCGTATCACTTTCTTCCCGTAGAGCACCGCGCCTCCGTTTTTTTCAATCGACCGGGCAAGCAGCGAGGCGACCGTCCCGATTCCGCCAATTGGGCTGAAGGTGCCGGAGGAGGGCAGGTCGAGCGCGATGGCCGCGTTGATGGCATTGGCATGACGGGAGGTGGTCTGCACCGAAACAAGGAGCTGGGCATCGATAAAGCGGACGAAATCCGGGTCGCGCTGCAGGTTGTGCGACGAGAGCCAATCGAAAGCGGATTTCGATGCGAATTTCAGAAGCCGGGCGGAAGCAGGCATGCCCGAAAAGCCTTTTTGCAGAAGCTCCGCGAGATCACGGGGGCTTTTCACCGGCCACGACACCCCTCCCCTTGCCAGTTTCCACAGAAGCCCCGCAAGTGCGGACTGCTCTTTCCAGAAAGCCTCCGTACCGGGAAAACGCTCGATGATTTCCGCCCTTGATGCAGACAGGCCGAAACGGATATGCCGGTCGCGGTACTCCCACGCGACCGGTTCGGGCTTGAGAAGCCATGCGATATCCAGTTCCTTTCCCAGTTCATCCATCGGACCTCCCGGATGGAACCCGCACCCGACCGTCGCCCCGGCATCGAACCGGTACCCGGAACTCGAAAATGTCGCGGCACAGCCTCCAGGGTAGCACTGCTCCTCCAGCACCGTGACTGCCGCACCCTTGCCGGCCAGCAGCGCCCCTGCGGCAAGTCCGCCGATACCGGCCCCTATAACCAGGATATTCGCTTCCTGTATGTGCATAATCGCCCCATTATTCATGCTTCCTGCAATACGTACCCGTCGGACGGGCCGCATCGAATCGGATAACGGAAAATATCCTTACGAAGTTCTTCCGTCACTAAAGGCTTTCAGTTCTGCCTGCGTCCTGAAAAAAAACTTCCAGTAGGGTGAAGGGATGCGGAAAGCCGTTACGTTTCGGCAAGGAGCAGTGCGACCTGCGTTTTCAGCTTTCCGGCAGGGATTTCGGAGGGATCGTCGAGATAGACCTCATAGGAGATCCCGTTAGGCCTGAGCCTGTTTTCGGCGACGCATTTCATGAGATACTCGTAAGCCGATTCCAGCTTGTCGTAGGGACCGGTATAGACTGTAACGAGCGCTTTTCCCGACGGGGTCCAGGTGGACCTGATGGATCCCGAACCCTCGGCAGGTTCCTTGACGGGAAAACCGAACTCAACTTCAAGTTCGTCCTCGTCCATATGGTAGTAGAGGGCGAACGGCGGACCTGACGGTGCTTTTCCCTGCTCTTTCAGGAGCCCTGCGATCGAGGCGTAGCCGTTCTCGAACAGCGATACGATACCATCGCCCCTGATACGGGTTCTGATCGTAAGGGCTGGACGCGGGGAAAGCTTCCTGATTTCGGGAAAAAATGTAGGTTCCAGATCCATGGGGTTCTCCGGTTTCCGGCTGAAGCGAACAAGCGGGATCGAAAAAGAGCATCTCTGTTAGAAGTCGGCGTAGCGGGATTCGAACCCACGACCCCTTCCACCCCAAGGAAGTGCGCTACCAGGCTGCGCTATACGCCGAATGACCGACAAGGGTACTGATTATACTAAAATTCGGGAATAAAATAACATTTTTTAACAGGTTTTCGCCTGCAGCCCCAATGAACGAGAGGGAATTAACCGCCGGACGGAATAACTGAATGGAGCGACTTATCAACAATACTCGCAATATACACCAAAGGGCCGCAAAGCCCCAAAAATACTGGGCGTGAAAACAGCTAACCAAGGCAAGTAACTATTTTTAAATCACTTAACTCAAAACAGCCGTTTTCGTCACCCGTATATTTCAACAAAAAAGCAAGAATACAACCTGCTTTCAACAAGTTATCCACATTTAACGAACATTTCAGGACACCTCTATTTATTGTCGTGAGAAGCACGAGTGCAAGGCGGACAGAGCGGAGAAACCGGAGTGTACAGGTGGTACATGAGGATTTCGATCCCGATTCATCGGGACCAACACAGCAATAGGGCTTCGGAACAAATAAATAGAGGTGTCCTTCAGTCAGCATCGCGCTTTCTGAAAAGATGGGTTAGGTAACCGATGAAGGGCGGCAGGAGGGACACGCCAATGATTCCGAGAAAAATCAGTTTCCGGTTCTGCTGTACAAAAGGAAATTGCCCGAAAAAATAACCGCTGTAACAGAAAAGCCCCACCCAGAGCAACGCCCCGCCGACACTGAAAAGGAGGAACCTGCTGTAGGACATCGTGCCTATTCCCGCGACAAACGGTGAAAATGTCCTCACAATCGGGATGAACCTGGCAAGAACGACCGTAATCCCGCCATACTTCTCGTAAAAAGCATGGGTCATGGCAAGATGCTCCGTATTGAAGAAGCGGGATTTCTGGAAATGGAACACCTTCGGACCGAGGCTCCTGCCGATGAAAAAATTGAGGTTGTCGCCGATGAATGCCGCTGAACAGAACACCAGCAGCAGGAGGTTCGGGTTGAGTGGAGATCCCTGCAGCGAAGCAAGCGTTCCTGCGGCAAAGAGCAGTGAATCCCCCGGAAGGAAAGGGGTCACGACGAGCCCGGTTTCACAGAAGACGATGAGGAACAGGATCGCATAGACCCAGCTGCCGTATTGGGATATGAGATAAATGAGGTGGGAATCGATATGGAAAATGAAATCTGCAATGAATGCAACGAGCCCGGAAAGAGAATGATCCATCGGCTTTGACTGAATTAAATGAATGTTGAAAGAAAAAGGCGGACCGGATTGACGGCTCATGGTCGAACAAGCGCGAAATCACGATCATCGCATGGATTGCAGCCTTCATAACCACAGGCTGAAAATGTGGTTATTGTTCCATATATTAGTTTTTTTACCGGAGAGAAAAAAGGATTCTGACAATGAGCTACTTTGCCTCCAGCCGTTGCCGGCTGTACTACGAAGATACCGCCGAAAAAGACCCGTCCTCCCTGCAGAAACCCGCCGTGCTGTTCGTCAATGGCTGGGCCATTTCGAGCCGTTACTGGACTCCCCTTGTCGAAAAGCTTGCCCCCCGCTACCGCTGTATCACGTACGATCAGAGCGGAACCGGCAGGACCATCATCAAAGGGTTCCGGCCAACGTTCACCATCGAAGGTTTTGCCGAAGAAGCCGGTCAGCTGATCGAACACCTCGGGCTCGACAGGAGCAGGAACCTGCATATCGTAGGACATTCGATGGGTGGCATGGTCGCTACCGAGCTCTGCCTGCGCTACAGGAAATCCCTGCTTTCTGCATCCATCGTCGCCTGCGGCATATTCGAGGAAACCGCGCTTACCTCGCTCGGGCTCTTTTTCCTGGGAGGGCTGATAGATTTTTCTATGAATTTCAGGAGCATTTTCGAGGTTGAACCGCTTAAATCCATGTTTATCAAAAGGGCGGCGACAAAAGAAATCCCGAAAGAATACCACGATATCATCGTCGAAGATTTTACCCGCTCCGACAAGGAAGCGACCAATGCGGTCGGAAGGTTTTCCATTGATCCCGAAGCGCTGAGGACCTACACCCGGCATGTCATCGCCATCGAATCGCCGGTCCTGTGCAGCGTCGGCATGGCTGACCATACCATACCTCCGGAAGGGACCATCACGCTTTATGAGCGCAGGCTCGCCGAATCGCCGGCACCGACAAACCTGGCGAAGTTCATGGACCTTGGGCACCTGCCCATGCTCGAAGCAACCGACAGGTTCGCAGCCGAACTGAAAAAGCATTTTGAATTTGCCGAACAATTTTATAAACAGACTGCACGGGAAACTTCCGGAAATTGAGAAAGACAGAGTGGAGTGTTGCGCTGCCCGGAAAAATGACACCATGACTGAAACGATATGAACAACGATTTTGTAAAAAAGCTGCTGACCAGTAAGAAACTGCTGTTTTCCATCCTGTTCCTCGCCATAACACTGGCTGCCGGACAGGTTTTCGCATCCAAAACCTTCCTCGGCCTGCCCAGCATCGAGGAACTTGAAAACCCGAACCCTGAACTGGCTTCCCTTGTCTATTCCGAAGACGGGGTCCTCTTGCATAAATATTTCCTCAAGAACAGGACCTTCGTCCCGCTCAGATCCATCCCGATGTCGACACGCCATGCGCTCATCGCGACAGAGGATGTCACCTTTTACCAGCACTGGGGCGTCGACCTGAGAAGGCTCACTCTCGTGATGGGTGAAAATATCATCAAAGGCAGAAGCCGGTGGTACGGGGCCAGCACCATCACCCAGCAGCTTGCCAAAAACCTTTTCCTCACCCAGGAACGCACCGTCAGCCGGAAAATGAAGGAGTTCGTGACAGCCATCGAGCTTGAAAAGACCTACACGAAAGACGAAATCCTGGCACTCTACCTCAATACCGTCTATTTCGGGTCCGGAGCCTACGGCGTGGAAGCGGCGGCCCAGACCTACTTCGGCAAATCTGCTTATCAGCTTACGATCCCGGAAAGCGCAACGCTCATCGCCACCCTGAAAAACCCTACGGCTTACAATCCGGCAAAAAATCCGAACGATGCCTTGAGCAGGAGAAACCTGGTCATCTCGCTGATGGAAAAGGAAAAATTCATCACGTCCGCCCAGGCTGCCCAGGCAAAAAGGACCCCTCTGCTCCTGAAATACTCGCCCGTTAGCCGACAGGGCCTCGCGCCTTACTTCACCGAGTACATCCGCCAGACCATCAAACCGGTATCGCGGATCGGCAACATCAACCTGTACCGCGACGGCCTCACCATTCAGACCACCCTCGACAGCAGGATGCAGAAGTATGCCCAGCAGGCTGTCGCAGAGCACCTCGCATCGCTTCAGGCCACGTTCGACCGCGACTGGAGGTGGACTGAACAGCTGAAGAACCAGATTGTCAAGGAAAGTGACCGTTACAAGGAACTGACCGGCGACGGTATGTCCGACAAGCAGGCCATGGCAAAACTGAAAGCTGACACCGTCTGGCTGAACGGGCTTCTGAGGGAAAAAACAAGGATACAGGCGGCAATCGTCGCCATCGATCCGTCGAACGGCCATGTGAAGGCATGGGTCGGCGGCAACAGTTCGCCCGACGACTACAAGTACCAGTTCGACCATGTCTGGCAGGCTCGCCGCCAGCCCGGTTCGACCTTCAAGCCTTTTGTTTACACGACAGCCATCGACAAGGGACTGCCGGCAAACTTCCGCGTTCTCGACCAGCCGCTCGAACTGAAAAACGGTGACGGCACCATCTGGTCGCCGAGAAACTCGGACGGATCTTCCGGCGGCATGACCACGCTTCGCGACGCGCTGTGCCGTTCGCTCAACCAGGTGACCGTGCGGCTGGCTTATGAACAGCTCTCGGTTCCCGAAATCATCAGCTATGCCAGGAGAATGGGCATCTCCTCTTCCCTCGCGCCAAACCTTTCGCTCGCCCTCGGTACTTCCGAAGTCACTCCGCTCGAACTTGCCGGCGCATTCGCCACCTTTCCGAACAACGGGGTCTGGAACGAACCGGTATCGATCCTCAAGGTTTCGGACAAGCATTACCGCCCACTGTCGCAGTACATTCCGAACCGCCATTTCGCCATCGACTCGACAACGAATTTCGTGGTTGTCTCGATGCTGAAAGACGTCATCAACAGGGGCACGGGCGCATCACTCCGCTCCACGTACGGGTTCAACAATGAAGCGGCCGGAAAAACAGGAACGACCCAGAGCATGAGGGACGCCTGGTTCGCCGGGTTCACCCCGCAGCTCGTAGCGGTCGTCTGGACCGGTTTCGATGACGAACGGATCAGGTTCACCTCGATGTCCTACGGCCAGGGCGCCAAAGCGGCACTTCCGATCTGGGCCGGGTTCATGAAACGCTGTTATGCCGATCCGACGCTGCGACTCTCGAACAGGTACTTCCATATTCCCGAAACCGTCGTGGCCGTCCCGATTTCCGGCCAGACGAATTCGCCATCCGAACTGCTCGGCAGCGATGTCTATATCGAGTATTTCACCCCGAAGGGTTTTCAGTACTACCAGTCCCATCCCGGCGGCTTCCCTGGCGGAACCCGTGACTCGACAGGCCACCCTGAAGGCACTCCTCCGCCGCAGGCGGCAATGCCGGCAGACAATCGGAACCGGTCCGGAGGTAACTGAGACATCGTTTTATAAACTTTCAACCGTTCACGTATGCAATCGGTACTGGTACTGGATTTCGGCTCTCAATACACGCAGCTCATAGCCCGGCGGATCCGGGAGCTCGGCATCTATTCCGAAATCCTTCCCTACAATACCACGCCTGAAAAAATCAGGGAGCACGGCCCGAAGGCGATCATCCTTTCAGGAGGACCCACCAGCGTCTATAACGAGTCGCCGATCATGCCCCATCCCGGCATCTTCTCGCTCGGCATTCCCGTTCTCGGCATCTGCTACGGACTTCAGGCCATCGCGAAACATTTCGGCGGAGAGGTTGCAGGTGCGGCGAAGCACGAGTTCGGCAGGGCGAAAATCTTCGTCAGCCGCAATGACGAACGGGAGAGCCTGCTTTTCCGCAACATTCCCGATTCGGATGTATGGATGAGCCACGGTGACAAGGTGGTAAGGATGCCTGAAGGGTTCAGGGTCACGGCAAGCAGCGGCAACTCGGAGATGTGCGCCATCGAAAGCTGCGGCAGCAGGGCGGCCCTTAACGTCTACGGCCTGCAGTTCCATCCCGAGGTCCAGCACACCCTTTACGGCAAACAGCTCCTCTCGAATTTCCTTATCGAGATCGCCGGCATTGTTCCGGACTGGTCGTCGAAAAGTTTCATCGACCACCAGATCGAGGATATCCGCCGCAAGGCCGGCAAAGAGACGGTCATCTGCGGCATCAGCGGCGGCGTCGATTCAACCGTCGCGGCCGTTCTGGTCAGCAGGGCGATCGGCAAACAGCTGCACTGCGTCTTCGTCGACAACGGCCTCCTGCGGAAAAACGAAGCGACAAAGGTGATGAACTATCTCAAGCCGCTTGGCCTCAAGGTTACCCTCGCCGATGCTTCGGACCTCTTCCTGAAACGCCTTCAGGGTGTCGCTTCGCCTGAAAAGAAACGCAAGATCATCGGCAGGACCTTCATCCAGGTCTTCAACGAACATGTCCACCAGGAGAAATTCCTGGTCCAGGGGACCCTCTACCCCGACGTCATCGAAAGCGTGAGCGTCAAAGGACCTTCCGAAACCATCAAGTCCCACCACAACGTCGGAGGGCTTCCGAAACGCATGAAGCTGAAGCTCATCGAACCGCTCCGCGAACTGTTCAAGGATGAGGTGCGCTCGGTCGGGCGCGAGCTCGGCATCAGCGAAGAATTGCTCATGCGCCACCCGTTCCCCGGCCCCGGCCTCGCCGTCAGGGTGCTCGGCTCGGTGAGCAGAGAGCGGCTCGACGTTCTGCGCGAAGCGGACGAGATCTATATCGAGGAACTGAAATCGAGCGGCCTCTACCAGCAGGTCTGGCAGGCTTTTTCCGTACTGCTCCCGGTACAGTCGGTTGGCGTCATGGGCGACAAGAGGACCTACGAAAACGTGCTCGCGCTGAGGGCCGTGGAGTCTTCGGACGGGATGACCGCCGACTGGGCACAACTCCCCCACGATTTCCTCGCAAGGGTGTCGAACCGGATCATCAACGAGGTGCGGGGGATCAACCGCGTGGCCTACGATATTTCATCGAAACCCCCGGCAACGATCGAATGGGAGTAACCCGACATCGACGTCCGGGTTGCTTGCGTAAAAAGGTTCAAAGCCGCTATCCTGAACAATGCAAAAGGGATGGCGGCTTTTCCGTTTTCACCAGGAAGGGTCAGAGCCAGTGCCTGCTTTTAAAAAAAAGAACGCCTGAGGTTGAAAGGACGAAAGAGAAGAGCAGGATGAGCCAGAAGCCGAACCGGTGGGTCTCGAACGAGTTCGGCACATTCATACCGTAGAGGCTCGCAATAAGCGTCGGGATCATCAGGATAATCGAGAATGATGTCAGGCGTTTCATTACCACGTTCAGGTTGTTCGATATGACGGAAGCATAGGCATCCATCATGCCGCTGAGGATGTCGCTGTAAATGTTCGTCAGTTCGAGCGCCTGCTTCAGTTCCACCTCCACGTCCTCGATCAGTTCAAGGTCGCAGCCTTCCTTCCTCGACAGAATGTTCTTTATTTTATGAAGCAGGATGTCGTTGCTTTTCAGCGAAGTCATGAAATAAACCAGGCATTTCTCTATCTGCAGCAATGTCTGCAGGTCTTCGTTCTTGATCGATTTTTCAAGTTTGTCTTCGGCGCTTTTGATCTGGAGATTGATCTGTTTCAGGTACTTCAGGAACCATACGCTCGAAGAAAGAAGCAGTTTGAGAACCAGATCGTAGTTGCTTTCGACAGCGATGTTCTTTCGCTTCGTGTATGCGATGAAATCACGAACAAGGTCGGTTTCGAAAAAACAGATCGAAAGAACGACCTTGTCGTTAAAAATGATTCCGAGAGGAATAGTGGAAAACGGAAGGTTTTCATCATCCGATTTATAGGGAATCCTCAACAGAACCATTGTCCAGTCATCTTCCACTTCAATTCGGGGGCGTTCGTCAATATCGTCGATATCATGGTAGAACCAGGAAGGGACCTGCAGCTTGTTGAGAAGGAAGTACTCGTCGTTTTTGTCCGGACACTCGATATTGATCCAGCATTTCTCCTGCCACTCCTCGACATGCTCGAGGCCGTTGCTTCCGTTTTTCAGGTAACGTCTCATCAGCGCCAGACTTTTAAATCATTTACTGAAATCAATTACCTGAATATACGGAATATCCGTCACAAGCTCCGGCTCCTGCTGGCATTGCTCGATGATTCCGCGTTTTCATCTCACCAGTCTTTCAGACATAGAGAATTCATTATATTGGAATCGAATCAAGGAACACCTTCAGCACCAGTTGCTGTTTAACACCGGCTTTGGGAATAAACCATTCCAGAAAATAATCCGATGAAAACGATAGCTGCCGTATTGCTGCTCTTATCGGTTGGAGTGCCTGCCATGCCGCCGCTCCATGCAGCGCCGGCGGTTGCCCTGATGGAAAAAGATGCTGGCGACCTCGACCTTGCCGCCACGAAATCACTTTTCGACAACCATTCGGTATGCTTTGTCGATGCGCGATCCGAGTTCGCCTATTACACTTCCCATATCAAGGGGGCCCGCTCGCTTTCCGACAGCAGGTTCGACGAGCAGTTCCCGGAGTTCAGGGAAAAAACTCCCAAAACGATCCCGATCGTGGTTTACTGCATCAGCCCCACTTGCAGCAAAGCAAAACATGTCGCCGAGAAGCTGAAGAAAAACGGGTACAGTAATGTCAGGATTTTCCCCGGCGGCATGTCAGAATGGTCGAATGCACGCTTCCCGATCGAGGTTGAGCAGGACTGAAAGGCAACTTCACCTGCAGGAACCGGCGGAACCACACCGTATGGCAAAAAGCTTTCCACCGATACTGATTGCAGCTCTCAGGCTGCTCCTCGGAGCTGTCTTTGTCTTTTCCGGGACGGAAAAACTGATGGACCTGAAATACTTCGGGCTCATCATCGCGGAGTACCAGCTCCTGCCGCATTTCCTCATCCCTGCGGCGGCGCTCTCGGCAAGCATTTGTGAACTGCTGTTCGGCCTGATGCTGCTCCTGGACTTCTACTCGCGGACCGCGTCAGCAGCCTTGCTCTGCATGATGGCAATCTTCACTGCGGCCATGGTCAACAACGAGCTGAGGGGGCTCGACCATGAATGCGGCTGTTTCGAGCTTTTCAGCCAGTGGTATGGGCTGAAAGAGGAAATCGGCCTGGGGCCGATCATCAGGGATATCCTGTTTTTTATGCTCCTCCTGCCGGTTGCACTGAAAGGAAGCAACAGGCTTCCATGGGTTTCATCGCCCCCTGCTGCGGGCGAATGATCTCAAAGCTTTAAATCAGAATACGGTAACGCACGGAAATTCAACAGAGAAAACGCGCCCGCGGGCAGAAGGGATACTCCCCGCGGAACCGGGCAGGATAGAGCGAAATGTCAGCGGTCAATAATCGAACGATTGCAATTTGACGGTCAGCAGGTTCACGAGAAGATCTCGCTCGCCTTTATCCAGGCCATCTCCAATCGCCGATTCAAATTTGTTTATCCTATCCTGTTTCTCTAAAAAATTGGCGATGTCGTAACTGATCCTTGATGCATCTTCAAGCATCCCGTGGAGCATCAGCAACTCTTCGGAAGAGCAGAACCTGTTCTCGTAACCCTTCAGGGATTCCCGGAGCCGTTCATATTCGGAAATCCAGTCCTGGAGATTGTTTTCCTTCGTCGTATAACCAATCGCATCTCCGATTATCCAGGTCTTCACGAGAGTGATTTCCTCGCTGCTTATTTCATAGCCGGACCGAAGTTTACCGATGATGTTCTGAATCTCCGACGATGTTTTTCTCTGAACTTCCTCGCGAACAATATTGATAGCATCGTTCAATGCACTGCCGGCCTGCTGAAACGCACCATCGGTCATCGTTTCAGTTGCATTCGCCATGGCTTTGGTCACATCAAGTTGCATCTGCCCTCCCTGTTTGTTTTTCAGCTCCCATCCGATTTACTAAGGATACTATTTTTTCTCCTGTCTTTCGACATGGCGCCAATCGACGGGCAGGACTCTGGTGCATACCCGCAGCATTCCACTCCTGCCAGAACAACAGGCGGAAGCCGGCTTCATCCAGGCGTTCTGCTCCGCTCACCTGCAGATGGGCTTGTCGTGCGAAGGCGGCATATTGCTGGAGTTTTCGATACAGGAAGTCCCCAAATCCCCCCCCAAAAGGGAGACTTAACGCGTCAGCTCTGTTTTTTCTGATCGATTGTAAAGACACAACTCTTGAAAATATCCCGATCCGTATTCAAGATTTGTGCCCCGCTCAGGTTCGCTCCATCGAAATTAGCTCCTTCGAGTATCGCTCCGTTGAGGTCTGCGCCACTGAGGTTCGATCTGCTGAGATTTGCCTCGCTCAGGTCTGCCTTGACAAGAGTCGCATCTTCAAGGTTTGCCTCGCTCAGCTCTGCACTGCAGAGACTTGCACCTAACATGTTTGCCTTGGTGAGATGTGCTCCCCTGAGGTCTGTACCGATAAGGCCGGCATCGGTGAGGTTTGACCTGTCGAGGTATGCTCTGCTGAGGTTCGCCTCGCAAAGGTTTGCCCTGCTGAGGTTTGCCTGGCTCAGATTTGCCCGGCTGAGGTTTGCCTTGCTGAGATCTGCCTCTCCGAGATTCGCCTCCCTGAGGTCTGCCCCAATGATTTCTGCCCCGCAGAGATTTGCACCTGTGAGGTCAGCCCCCCTGAGATCAGCCCCATGCAGGCTCGAAAAGAGGAATGCCCCACGGAGGTTTGCATTTCTCAGATTTGCTTCGCTCAGGTCTGCCTCATTGAGTCTTGCGCCTTTAAGGTTTGCCATGGAGAGGTCTGCCCCGCGAAGGTCTGAGTCGGAGAGATTAGCTTCACAGAGATTTGCCCCACGGAGGTTTGTTTTTCTGAAATCTGCTCCGCTGAGGTCAGGTATAAAATCCAGATGGCTCTGCCGGAAAGCATTCCATGTTTCTACTGAGTCAAGCAGCATCCGTATCGCATCTTGCCTGCGTGGCATTGCAGAATATGATCCGGAATGTTTCTGCCCGGCAGGCTCCTGAATCGGATCTGTCTTGCCAGAAACTTTTTTCCAAAAGCTCATTTTGAGGTATAGTGCAGTTGTCAGCGAAACAATGCATTCACTAATCAAGTACCGAAAAGATGCCGGGGATACATCTTTATAAACACCAGATCGTACGATAAAATCAGTCGTGTACGGCAAAAAGCCTGAAAACAGGAAAAAAATATGCGGCGATTTAAAATGCCCAAATCATTGGCATCAGGCTATGGTACTTGCGCTTGTTCAAAGGAATACTTGTTCTGGAAGACTCGGGAACGCTTATCCGAATCGGCAACTCCTTAATCCAATATAAAACTCATTTCCTTTTGGATTGCATTTCAACTGTCCCGGCTGCTCATATTCAGGCATTTTTTCCTTTACGGGCCATGCGGCAATCGTGACATCTGACAGCACAGGCATCGATATGGCCCTTCGCCTCTTCACAGTACCATTTCTGATCCGCAGCTTTCCAGATTTTTTCCTTGCCGCAGTCACGGCAGGTAAGCGGCATATCGACGGAGAACTCCGGCAACTGCCCGTAGGTGTTGATGTAGATGAGTTTCGACTTGTCAGACAGTACTGCGGATGGATGCCCACGCAGAACGTGTTCGGGCAAGGAGGCGATGCGTTTCGCCTCCTTCAATACACTCGCAGTCGGATTGCGGCCTGTGTTCTTCAGCATTTATAACCTGCCTGACAATAACAAAGTTTGGATGGGGATAAGTGAGTTGTTCTCTCTTCGCTGTTATTGAACAATGTCCTGAAGTCCCCTATTGAAATCGCGATTTTTTCCTTCTCTAGAGGATTACGCCATTACATCATCCAGCTTAATCCTGATTCGGTTTCGCTCGTCGCTACCGACAGTCGATAGTCGCAGTAACGGTAACCCGCATTTCGCCAAAACAGCATTCTTCAGAATATCACGTTCAGCTTGACGTGTTCCTTTTCGATGGAAAGCATAGCCATCGACTTCAATGACAAGTACCGGACTTTTGTCAACTTTTCGGTAAACCACAAAATCTGTCTTGGTCCATGGATGATTTGCATAAGCAGATTCTTCAGCGGTCAGGTAATCGGTATCCCGAACGAGCATTGACAGCGGAACCTGAAAAACGACTCTGAGACCTCGATAACCAATCTCTTGTAGTATCGCATCTATCTCACCGTAAACAAGGTTCTCGGAGTCGAATCTCGATATTCGTCTGCGTTTATTCAAAACCTTCAGACGCTCTGTTGTATAGTCAGAATAAAGCAGATCAAAAATCGAACGAACCCTGCCGGGAACCACCTCGCAATTGTTATACCTGATATAACGAACCAGATCAGCGACATTGCCCGTCCCTTCAGCCATTTCTTTAGATACGACCAGTCTGAACTTCTCCTGCGCTCGGGATACGGCGACGTTCAACAGATTCGGAATATCGACAAATGTATTTGCTTCGTTTGATACGGTAGTCAGGATTATAACCCGTTTTTCTCTTCCCTGGTACTTATGCACCGTATCGATTTCAATCTCTTTCGAGCCAAAAGTCGCCTGCATCCGCGCAGTTTGTGCCCTGTATGGCGAAACAATTCCGATATCATCCGATCTGAACAATCCCAGCTCAGGCAAGATATTCTGTGTAATTTCATCGATCTGCCGCTGATTGACTGTGCCTCGCGCATGCTGGCCCTCAACGGTCATATAGGCTTTGAGAACATCCGGCTCGCCCTGATCACGGGTCATTACAAGCAGTTCACCATTATAAAACTTCTGGTTGCAAAACTGAATGATCTTTGGATGACAGCGATAATGCTCCCGCAACATCGTTTCTGGCATTTTTAGGAAAGCCGCTCGAACAGAGGAAAGTAAGCTGTGGCGTTCAAAGCGGACATGCTCATGAAGATTGTACTGCGATGCGACCATTTTTGCCCGTTTTTCGTCCTCATCCGTCAACACATTGGGAAGTTGCATAGGATCACCAACGATGACGAGCTTCTTTGCACAACTCATCGCAAGTACGCCGCTGAGCAGATCGACCTGGCTTGCTTCGTCAACGATGACACAATCGAACAGATAGCCATTCCTGAGCGAGGTAATTATAGAAAACGTTGTGCTCAGTATGACGGGATATTCACTAAGAAATTTTTCATAGTGTATCGAAAGATCGTCAAGTTCGAATATTTTCCGTTTCCGGTTGTTATAGGACTCCGCAAGACGATGCTTCAGAAGTTTCATCGAAAGTTCTGTCAAGCGTTCCAGGCGATCTTCAAAACGGAATCCCACGAGCGAAGCTTCAAGCGTTTTCCGCATGTTTTCCATATCGGCCAGCTTACGATGGTAATAAGCTTTCTGCAAGATGAGAATGCGCTCCTCTGCACCGAATTCGAAAAGGGCTGTTCCTGCCATACCAAATTGAAACAGAAGACCGATTTTCTCCAGAAAGCCAACACGTTGCCTGGGAGCTTTTGAAGAACGCTTTGAAAGCTTTTCAGAAACCAGCCAAGCATGCAGCAACTTCTTCGCGGATAATTCAGTTTGAAACGTCCATTCTGTCATATCCAGGAAGCTTCCCATCCTTTCCCGAAAGAACATTTCAAAGTGAACCATTTCCAACCGAAGAGCATCAATCTGCTGAATTATTGCAACCAACTCGTTTTTATTTTCGAACACACTGTCGAGTTCTTTATTCAGAAGGTGAATTTCCATACGCACAGATGCTTCATGATCTGCCTGAAGCAACGGCATATGAATAGCTTCGGCTGACTGCCCCTCGATAAATTCCTGCTTGTTCTGGTTGCTTCCGAGAAATGCAGCCACAAAATCCAGTTCATATTTCTTCAGCTTTTCCAGCACATTGGCAGTAGCCGAGTTGTTGTTGGAGACCACAGCGACCCGTTTCTTGAGAAGCAGCATGTTGGCTATCAGGTTGAGGATGGTTTGGGTCTTGCCGGTACCCGGAGGTCCCTGAACCAGGGAGACAGGATGCTGGATTGCTTTTTGCACCGCCATTTTCTGGCTCATGTTACATCCGAACGGGAAAATGAGGTCTGATGAAACTATATCTGACCCAGGAGAACGACCCTGCAGAAAGCTGGAAAGGATACTGTGACCAGAAACGAAATCAAGATGCCGGTATTTCATCGCGATCAGCGACTTATTGTCATCTGACCTGAGCCCGGAGTTTTCGGCAAGTTCCTTGAAATAGGCAAGAGCATCGGTATTCATCCCGTCGAACGAAATCATTCGTTGCATGGAAAACTCTGAATAAAGACAGCATCGTGAACTTCCATTTCTTCGAAAAATTTTCACCCATTTATCGAAATGCAACACTTCCTCCACGTCGCAAAACAAATCACCACCAACTGACACCCGGCAATGATCGGTTGTAATCCGACTTGGATCTGTAAGCGACTCAACATTATTTCCGGTATAGCAGTAAGACTTTCCATTCTTGAAAGTCACGACCATACGTTCAGCTTCGCGCACGATATGCGAAATCTGATCCGTGAGGTCCTTACCCTTGATGATGATGAGGTGTTGCCTCGAGTTCATGCTGATCAGTTCATCTTTTTCTTAAGACCTCCAACCACCCAGCGGAACTTGCCCCGTTTACTGTAATACCTGGATTTGGAAATTCTCCTCAAATTGAGTGGCAAATTCTGCCGGTGGTAAATTGTTGATGAAAAGGATCCGGTCCGATGTGCCTTATCTATCGATGGCTTATCACATAGCCACAACAAACAATACGCTATTTTTCCCGAGTTTTATCATTCGGTTCCGACCAGAAGGATACTCAGCCATGGGAATCTTGTTTTCCGGAAAGGAGGAATTGTCAGTTGCCGATTACAATTATCCTTCTTGGCACGGGTTATTCCCTGGTTTTCACAAGAAAGTAAATGTATCCGATACTGATCATAACATCGATAACACCAATGATCAGAACAAATCTAAGGATGCCATAAACAACTACATAATAGACAACCACTGATGCAAACAGTGTTCTGCCTATTGCATTAAGTAAAGGTATCATTCTGAATTTTACAGGATCGGCAGAAGAAACTATTATGAATGAACCAATCAGAACCAGGTCAATGCCTGCGGTATTGATCAGAAGTTGAGATAATCCGTCTTCCGGCAACACAGGGGTGGTACCTCCCAACCCGACTGCATCATTCAGGTAACAGATAAAATGTATATAGGATCGGTAAAATCCGGGGATGATTAACGGAACAGCAAGGATGATGTTAAAAAGTCCGCTGCATACCAGCAACTTCCTGAAACGGTTTATATCAGTCAGAGTATTCATTTTTCAAAAAAAGGGGGGACGTTCGTAACTACGTAAACTTATTTTCCATACCGACTCACAATCCGGTTGACCGCCGCTGCTGAAACCCCAAGCAGACGCGCTGCTCCTGCATAGGTCATCCCCTGTTCAAGCACGTATTCTTGAGCAAGTTGTTTCCGGAGTTCAGAACACTCCCTTGTCCTGCTCCCT
>CAIYPU010000128.1 GCA_903928225.1 uncultured Chlorobiaceae bacterium | reverse complement strand
TCCAAATGGGTTGGGGAGTGGGGAGGACTGAGGACTGAGGACTGAGGACTGAGGACTGAGGACTGAGGACTGAGGACTGAGGACTGAGGACTGAGGACTGAGGACTGAGGACTGAGGACTGAGGACTGAGGACTGAGGACTGGGGACTGGGGACTGAGGACTGGGGACTGGGGACTGGGGACTGGGGAGTGGGGAGTGCTGAGGACTGAGGACTGAGGAGTGGGGAGTGGGGAGTGGGATTTGGGGGAAAAAAAGACATGCCGCCAATTTCAGTACCGGGCCGGCTTGCCAGGGCTTCTCCCGGAAATCAAACTGGAAAATCTTAAACGGAGGGCGGTTTTTTCCACTCCCCACTTTCTACTTTCCAATCCCCAGTCCATATATGCTTGAGGAAAGATCGTTATGTTGTTCGGAATATAGCCGAATGGCTGGAATATATAACAATTGTTATTGGTTTTATATAACAATTGCTAATAAGAAATATAAACAATCGTTATATGCTATGCGTGGTTCGGATATGATTTGTTTTCGATGATGTATAAGGGCGCGGGAATAAAAAAGAGTGGTGTGGAATTGCGGTGCATATGCCTGTATTATCGCTTAAAGTGTTTAAGAAAAATAACTTAAAAATTTTTTAATGATATTTTATGAAATTGCATCATTTCATCTGTTGCTGTATATTATATCGTTTTTCCATGCATTCCTCTGTCGGGAATATTATCAATCGCACATAAAACGGTTCCGGATAATTCCGCTTCTTAACCCTGATGGCTTTTGAGGTCATCGTGTGCGGCTGTTGTCGGTTAACCAGTGAAAATCATATCAGGAAAATCAAGGCTGCCGGCATCGGATGATACCGTATAAGTCGACGATCATATTTCAGCGGCCGGCGTTTCTCTCAGTCTTTGCGGGAATAAAGGCCTGATGGCGCAACGCTGGATATTTACGGCGGACAGTCGCGAAAACGCGATAAGTCAGCCAGAACTTCAGAAAACAAAGAGAAAGGAGACCCCTTCATGACCATAGGCCGGAACATGACCAGGCGTGATTTCATCAGGATCTCTTCCATTTTCCTGGCAGGAGCTGCCGCGATGCCGGCAATTCCGGCAGGCATCCTCTCCGGCATGGGGAGCCGACCGGCAGGGTTGGCGGATGAGAAAATCGTTTATTCTTTCTGCGAACACTGTTTCTGGCGCTGCGGCATCGCAGTGCATGTCAGTGACGGCAAGGTGACAAAAATCACCGGATCCGAACACCATCCCCTGAGCAACGGACGCCTCTGTCCGCGCGGGGCCGGCGGCACCGGGCTGCTTTATGATCCGGACCGTCTCGCATACCCCCTGGTGAGGGAAACGCGGGGAGGGAAGCAGCAGTACCGGAAAGCAACCTGGGACGAAGCGGTTACCATCGTGGCAGAAAAGCTGTACCGGATCCATGAACAGTATGGTCCGGGAGCGATTGCCATGCTTCATCACGGCTATGGCGTCTCCTTTTTCAAGAAAATGTTTTCAGAAATCGGCGTCAACAAGATCGCCAAGCCATCCTATGATCTCTGCTGCGGCCCTGCCCGGCAGGCATCGGTGCTGACCTACGGCTATCCGAGCGATACCCCCGAAGGATTCGATATCATGAACAGCAGGTACATGATGTTCTTCGGCACCCATTTCGGCGAGAACATGCACAATACCGCCGTCCAGGAGATTTCGGAAGCAATCAGGAGGGGGGCGAAAATCGTGGTGTTCGATCCTCGATATTCCACCCTTGCCGGCAAGGCCGAGCACTGGCTTCCCATAAAACCCGCAACTGACATAGCCATGATGCAGGCGCTCATGCATGTGCTGATCAGCGAAAATATCTATGACAAACCGTTTGTCGAGCAGCACACCGTTGGTTTCGGCGAACTGTGGGACAGTGTCAGGGAAATGACACCGGAAAAAGCATCGGAAATCACCGATATACCGGCCGAAGCGATCAGGACCGTCGCCAGGGAATACGCTTTCCACGCTCCGGCCGCCTTCGTGCACAGCGGACGCCGCACCAACTGGTACGGAGACGCCCTGCAGCGTATCCGGGCCATACACATTCTGAATGCTCTTGCCGGTAACTTCAAGATGCCGGGCGGTGTTGTGGCTTTCCAGAAATTTCCGCTGCCTCAGCCGCCTGCGGCTCACGAGCACCCTGCCTATGAAAAGGAAGCATACAGCAAGTACCCGTTCTTTCCGCAGGACGAGCCTTCGAACACCATCGCTTCGCACGAGATCATCCAGCAGGCCATCGCGGGTGACATCAGGGCGCTCTTCATCTACGGCGTCAACCTGCCCGAGACCATGACCCTCGGACGTCAGGCAGCGCTCGATGCCCTGCAGAAAGTCGATTTCTCGGTCGCGGTCGATGTGCTGCCGGCCGAAGTCACCGGTTATGTCGATGTGGTGCTGCCCGAATGTACCTACCTCGAGCGATACGACGACCTCGACAACGGCCGTGCGTTCCGCACTCCGTTCGTCGCCCTTCGCCAGCCTGCCGTCAAACCCATGTTCGATTCTAAACCGGGAAGCGAAATCGCCCGTATGATCACCGACAAATGGGGCCTGCACGGCGTCTTCGCTCCGACTGTCGAAGCCGGGCTCGACAAGAAGCTGAAGCTTGCGGGAAGCTCCCTCGAAGAGATAAAAAAGAAAGGGGTGCTTGTCATGCCTGCCACCGACCTTTATCGCAAGTCAGGAGAGCCGCTCAATCTGAAGACGCCGAGCGGCAAGGTTGAACTTGCCTCGGCGCAGCTCAAGGCCGGCGGTTTCGACGCAGTGCCAAGGTACACACCTCACCCCGAAGCCCCGGAAGGGTATTACCGGATGCTGACCGGCCGCAAGCCGATGCTCACGTTCGGGCGGACGGCAAACAACCGTTTTCTCGGTGATCTGGCGACGGCAAAGGAGAACGAGGTCTGGGTAAACACCGGGGTGGCTTTCAGCCATTCGCTATCCGATGGAGAGTATGTGAAACTGAAGAACCAGGCAGGCGTGGTTTCGGAATTTCCCGTCAAGGTCAAGGTGACCGAGAGGATCAGGCGGGATGCCGTCTACATGGTGCACGGCTTCGGTCACAACTCGAAGCAGCTCACCTGGGCATACAAAAAAGGGGCCTCGCACAACCAGCTCATATCGAGGACCGATATCGACCAGGCCATGGGTGCGGTCGGCTTTCAGAACAACTTTGTGACATTCGTCAAGGAGGCATAAAGCGTGAGCAACAGTAAAAAAAATTACGGAATGGTCATCGACACCCGGGTGTGCGTGGGATGCTCGGCCTGTGTCTATGCCTGCAAATCGGAAAACCGCGTGCCGGAAGGATTCTGCCGTGACTGGGTTGTCCAGGAGACCGGTGGCTCTTTTCCCACCCTGAACATGGAAAACCGTTCCGAACGATGCCAGCATTGTGATAACGCCCCGTGCGTCACTTACTGTCCGACAGGGGCTTCGCATTACGACGAGTTCGGCACTGTCCAGATCAACCGATCCCGATGTACCGGCTGCAAGGCCTGCATGGCGGCGTGTCCCTATGATGCCCGTTATGTGCACCCGGAAGGATTCATCGACAAGTGCACCCTCTGCAGGCACAGGCTTGAAAAAGGGCTCGAGACCGCATGTGTCTCGATCTGTCCGACGAGGAGCCTGAACCTTGTCGATTTCAACAACATGACATCCGACATCCGCGCGCTTGCCGGCGGCAAGGAGGTCTATCGCCAGAAAGAGCATGCAGGCACCGAGCCGAGGCTTGTCTGGATTTCCGCAAGAAACAAACCCGGAGCGTAACCATGACCGAAAGCGCACACGAAATCATTTCCACAAAAATCAATCCCGGCGTGGTGCCTCACCTGCACATCTGGGAGTGGCATATTCCGCTTTATCTTTTCCTTGGTGGTATTGCCGGGGGCCTTCTGCTCATCACCTCCGCGATGATCGTCATGAAGCGCCATTTCGGCTTCGGTCCGAAAGATCAGGGAGACGGATGCCCTTGCCTGGCCGTCAGGATAGGCTCAGTACTCTCGCCTGCCCTGCTCGGCATCGGGATGCTCTTTCTTTTCCTCGACCTCGCCCACAAGCTTTATGTATGGGCGTTCTACACCACGATACAGCCCACCTCGCCGATGTCGGCAGGCAGCTGGATCCTCATTGCATTTTTTCCTCTTGCCGTACTCCAGGCAATGGTGGTGAACCGCAAGTACATAGAAAAGTTCGATATCGCCCTGGTAAACAAGCTGATCGTATGGGCAGACGACCATCTTGTCAAGGTGGCCCTGCTCAACGCCCATATTGGAGTAGGGCTCGGTATCTATACCGGGATCCTCCTCTCCTTCTTCTCGGCACGCCCCCTCTGGTCGAGCTCTATTCTCGGCATGCTGTTCCTCATGTCGGGAATTTCGAGCGCAGCGGCGCTGCTGCTGCTGCTGGCGCCTAAAGATGAACGGCATCTCTACAGCAGGATCGATGCCAATGCCATCTGGGTTGAACTTGTGATCGTCGGCCTGTTCGTGCTCGGCGGTATCACTGGCCCTGCAAACAGCCATGGCGCTATGATGCATCTTATCGCAGGCGACCATCTCATGGCCGGGATGCCTTACATGTACTGGTTCTGGGGGGTTTTCGTCTTCGCGGGCCTCATCGTGCCCCTGCTTGTCGAAGTTCTTGAAAATGCAGGTGTTCATCTTCATCTGCCTCCTGTCGCACCGGTGCTCGTGCTTGCCGGAGGACTCGTGCTCAGGTTCCTGATCGTTTTCGCAGGCCAGACCTGGCATACGTTCATGTGAGTGTGGGGACTGGGGACTGGGGACTGGGGACTGAGGACTGAGGACTGAGGACTGAGGAGTGGAAAGTGGGGAGTGGGTAAGAAAAAAATGCTTAGTCCTGAGCACTCAGCACTCAGCACTGAAAAAAGGACTGAGGCCTCAGTCCTTTCCCTCCCCCGTTGATGTGATGCTGAAGCTGAGATGTTTGACCCCGACCTGGACCTTGAGTGCTGTCGCGAGTTTTTCCACATCTGACGCTTTTCCTCTGACGGCGATGATTTCAAGGCAGTGATGGTGGTCGAGGTGGACATGCTGCGTTGAAATGATGATATCCTGGAAGTCGTGCTGGATGTCGATCAGAAGATTGACGAGTTCCCGCTTGTGATGGTCGTACGTCATGACGACAGAACCCGCTACCGAACCGCCTTCCGTCCATTTTTTCCGGATCAGTTCTTCGCGGATGAGGTCCCGTAAGGCTTCGGAACGGGTTTTGTAGTGCTGGGCCTGGATATGCCTGTCGAAAGCCTCGATCAGCGGTTTTTCGAGGGAGACCCCGAAACGGTAGAGATCGCTCATATGTATTGTTGAATAAGAGATTTTTTTCAAGCACGGAATAAAGAAGGGCGAACATGCATTCGCCCTTTCAATATCGGAAAAACAGGTGAATTGCCGGAAAGGCAGGCTTACCATTCGCTGAATGGCTTGTCGGTCCCCGTCAGTTTTTCATGGATCGCCTTCGCAGCGGTTCTTCCGGCTCCCATGGCGAGAATGACCGTTGCTCCTCCGGTGACGATATCGCCTCCGGCGTAGACGTTTTCCTTCGATGTGGCCATGGTGTTGACATCGACGACGATCGTGTCACGCCTGCTGACCTCGATATCCGGCGTAGTCTGTTTGATGAGCGGGTTCGAGCCGTTGCCGATCGAGATGACCGCCATGTCGATGGGCAGGATGAACTCCGATCCCGGCACGGGGACCGGTTTGCGCCTGCCGGAATCATCAGGCTCTCCAAGCTCCATCCGGAGCACTTTCACGCCGGTCAGCCACTGCTCGTCGTTGCCGATGAATTCGACCGGGTTCATGAGCAGCATGAACTCGATCCCTTCTTTCTGGGCATGGTGGATTTCCTCCTCCCTCGCGGGCATTTCGGCTTCGGACCTTCGGTAGACGATGTAGGCGTGCTCGGCCCCGAGTCGTTTGGCCGTGCGCACCGCGTCCATAGCGGTATTGCCGCCGCCGAACACGGCGACGTTCTTGCCCTTGCAGTTGAAGACCGGTGTGTCATGTTCCGGGAAATCGTAGGATTTCATCAGGTTTACCCTTGTCAGAAACTCGTTGGCGGAGTAGACACCGAGGAGGTTTTCCCCCGGGATCCCCATGAACCAGGGGAGTCCCGCACCCACGCCGATGAAAACGGCATCGAAGCTCTCTTCCCCGAAAAGCTCGTCCACGGTGACCGATCGGCCAACGACCGTGTTGGTGACGAACTTCACGCCGAGCTTTTTAAGACCCTCCAGTTCTGCCCTGACAATTTCCTTTGGAAGCCGGAATTCCGGGATGCCGTACATGAGCACGCCGCCGAGTTCATGCAGCGCTTCGAAAACCGTGACCGCATGGCCGAGCTGGACAAGGTCGTTCGCGCAGCTGAGGCTGGCCGGCCCGCTGCCGATAACGGCAACCTTTTTGCCGGTGGATGGCTGTACTGTTGGAAGCTCGATATTGCCTGTTTCCCTTTCGTAATCGGCGGCGAACCGTTCGAGGTTGCCGATGGCCACAGGTGTGTATTTCTTGGTGAGGATGCATGCTTTTTCGCACTGGTCTTCCTGGGGACAGACCCTGCCGCAGATAGCGGGAAGCACGTTGTCTTCCTTGATCTTCCTGACGGCGCCGAGAAAGTTGCCTTCGGCGATCAGCTTGATGAACTGGTCGATCTTGATATTGACCGGACATCCCTTCACGCAGACGGGGTCCTTGCACTGGATGCAGCGCATCGCTTCCTGCTGAGCAACCTCAGGGGAGTAGCCGAGGTGGACTTCGTTGAAATTGTGTATACGCGCTTCCGGGTCCTGAGCAGGCATCACCTGACGCGGTATGGCAAGGCGTTCTTTGGTCGTGATTGCTTTCGTATTCATAGACGGTTTGTTTCTGGATAAGTTTTTTTCCTGCAATGAGGTCGCCGGGAAACATCTCGTGATACGGTGTTTCTCCGACGGCCTCCGGGACCCGGAAAACCGGAAGTTACGCTTTTTGAGCGAGCCTGCAGCGGTGCGTGAATGTTTCGCTTGACTGACGCTCTTCAGGCAGATACAGCTTGTTCCTGTCCGAAAGGTTCCTGAAATCGACCTGGTGCGCGTCGAATTCAGGCCCGTCGACACAGGCGAACCTGGTTTCGCCGCCGACCGTGACCCTGCATCCTCCGCACATGCCGGTGCCGTCGACCATGATCGGGTTGAGACTCACGACGGTCATGATGCCGTAGGGGCGGGTGACCTCTGCTACCGCTTTCATCATGGGAATCGGGCCGATAGCGAGCACGTAATCGATTTTTCTGCCTGAATCGATCAGTTCCTGGAGTTTCTGCGTCACGAACCCGTGGAACCCGCAGGACCCGTCATCGGTCGTGATATAGGACTCGTCGCTCACGGCTTTCATTTCGTTTTCGAGGATCACGAGGTCCCTGGTCCGGGCACCGTTGATCGTGATGACGTAATTGCCCGCCTCCTTGAGCGCTACAGCCGTCGGGTAGGCGATCGCAGTGCCTACCCCGCCGCCGATGCTCACCGCTGTGCCGAAATTTTCGATATGGGACGGTGTTCCGAGGGGGCCGACAATATCGTTGATGGTGTCGCCTGCTTCCTTCGCGTTCAGTTCCCTCGTCGTTTTTCCCATCCCCTGGACAATGATGGTGATCGTGCCTTTGTCGGGGTCAGATCCCGCAATGGTGAGGGGTACCCGTTCGCCGGATTCACCGGTCCTGAGCATGATGAACTGTCCCGCTTTTCTTTTTTTTGCGATGCGGGGGGCTTCAATTTCGAATTTTTTGATATTTTCAGCTAAAAAAATAGCCGACACAATTTTATACATTGTTCCTACTGTTTCGTATGATTGGTGGAGTCCAGCCGGTATATGAAAGGTGAGGCTCAAAAGTCATTACGATAACTAATTTTTTTCAATAAAAAAAATCACCGGTTTCCGGGCATATTGCAGAAAGTACAGCCCGCCTCGCTTTTCAGCCGGAAATAAATTTTTTTTCCATGATTTTCATTGCCGACTACGGTGCCGGCAACCTCCATTCGGTTGTCAAGGCGTTCGAATATCTCGGCCAGAAGGTTGTCGTCAGCAACGACCCTTCCCGGCTTTCGGATTACAGGAAAGTGATCCTTCCCGGAGTCGGAGCCTTCGGCCACGCGATCAACGCGCTCAATACGACCGGGTTTACCGATGCCCTTCTTGAATACGTGGACAAGGGCGGCCAGCTTCTCGGCATTTGCCTCGGCATGCAGCTGCTTCTTACCGAGAGTGAAGAAATGGGAAACAACAGGGGGCTCGATATCATTCCCGGAAAGGTGCGCCATTTCGAAAGCGACACCGACAAGATTCCCCAGATCGGCTGGAACTCGGTGGATATCATGAAGGAAAGCGTCCTGTTCAGGGGTATTCCCGACCACTCCTTTTTCTATTTTGTGCACTCCTTCTACTGTGAGCCGGATTCGTCCGATTCCGTCGCCGCCACAACCTGGTTCGCCGGAAAAAACTTTTGTTCGGCCATTGAAAAAAATGGTATTTTTGCTGTGCAGTTTCATCCGGAAAAGAGCTCCGATGCAGGTCTGCAGGTGCTCAGAAACTTTGCCGGATGCTGAATAAGTATCGTGTAATGAATTATGTTGATTATTCCAGCTATTGATATAAAGGGCGGGAAGTGCGTCAGGCTTACCCGTGGCGATTTTTCCCAGCAGAAAATATACCTCGACAATCCCCGTGACATGGCGGTCATCTGGCGCAAGCAGAATGCCAAAATGATCCATGTCGTCGATCTCGACGCAGCTCTGACCGGCGAGATGGTGAACTTCGAAATCATCCGGCAGATCGTCGACGAGCTCGATATCCCTGTTCAGGTGGGCGGCGGAATCCGCTCGGCCGATGCGGTCAAGCGTTATCTCGATATCGGGGTTGGACGCGTGGTCATCGGTTCCGCTGCGGTCACCGATCCCGGTCTGATTACGGATGTCCTCAAATCGTACCGCGCATCAAAGATCGTCGTCGGTATCGACGCCGAAAACGGCATTCCGAAAATCAAGGGATGGACCGAAAGCAGCGGCATGAAAGACTATGAACTTGCCCTGCGGATGAAAAACCTCGGGGTGGAACGGATCGTCTATACCGACATCAGCCGTGACGGCATGCTCCAGGGTATCGGGTACGAGAGCACGAAAAAGTTTGCCGAGAAGGCGGGGATGAAAATTACGGCATCGGGAGGCGTCACCAATTTCGAGGACCTCATCAAGCTCGATTCGCTCAAACCTTTCGGTGTCGATTCCGTTATCATCGGCAAGGCGTTCTACGAGTGCAATTTCCCCTGCCAGAAGTTGTGGTACCATTATGAACCGGGGATCTGCATCGATCGTAATTATTCTACGGCCCGGATAAAATAGGTCCGTTCCGGTGTGAAGGCAGTCCCCTTTTCCCGAACACCCAAAACCAGCGCCAGGATAACGTGCAGAAGCAGGATACACACTTGCGGCAGCAGATTGAAGCTCTCGTTTTCGCTTCGGAAGAGGCCGTCACCCTACAGACAATAAAACTGGTCACCGGAGCGGAACTCGATTCCGCCCGGCTGCACGACCTTGTCGAACAGCTCAACAGCGACTACGGGAAGACCGGAAGGAGCTTTCGGATCCATCGTATCGCAGGCGGTTACCGTTTTCTCTCCACTCCTGAGCACGAGGACATCCTGAAAAAACTGCTTGCCCCGAAAATTCGGAGGAGGCTTTCCCGGTCGGTCCTCGAGGTGCTTTCCGTTGTTGCCTACAATCAGCCGGTGACGAAAGGCGAAATCCAGCAGATCCGGGGTGCCAGCCCGGACTATGCCCTTGACAGGCTGCTCGAACGGGGCTTCATCGAAGTCAGCGGCAGGGCCGATTCGCCCGGCAAACCGCTTCAGTACGCCACTACGAAAGATTTTCTCGATCTTTTCCACCTTCAGTCGCTCAAAGACCTCCCGAAACTCAGGGAAATAAAGGAGATCATGCAGGAACAGGAAGAGAAAACGGCGCCTCTGCCTGCCGAAGGCTCCGTCGAAAAACCGTTATACCAGAACGGGCAGGATGATTGAAACAGAAGTATGAAAAAAAACACGAAAGAAACAGGCCTCAGGATCAACCGTTTCATCGCCATGAGCGGTATCGCTTCACGCAGGGCTGCAGACCAGCTCGTCACGGAAGGGAGGGTAATGGTGAACGGCAAGGTTGTCACCACGCCCGGCATAAGGATTGATCCCGCCCGCGATGAAGTGATCGTCGATGGCAAGCTCTACGCCCGCCCCGAAGAACGCAAAGTCTACATCCTGTTCAACAAGCCGCGCAATGTCATCACGACCAGCAGCGACGAAAAGAACCGCCAGACCGTGCTCGACTATATCGATACGGACGAAAGGGTTTTTCCCGTGGGGCGTCTTGACCGGAAAACGACCGGCGTATTGCTGCTTACCAACGACGGGGATCTTGCCCATAAACTTACTCACCCCTCTTCTTGTGTAAAAAAAGAGTATATTGCCCTGCTTGGCGAAAAATTTACGCAAAAACTCATGCCGCAGCTTACAGGCGGTATGCGTTTGAAGGACACCGGGGAGAAGGTCAGTCCCTGCAAGGCAAAAATCCTTGACGACGGCATGCAGGTCTACCTGAGCATTCATGAAGGCAAGAACCATCAGGTCCGCAGAATGTTCGAAACACTCGGTTACGAAGTGAAACGGCTTGAAAGGGTCGCCTATGCGGGCCTTCAGGCAGGTGAACTCCGGCGGGGCGAATGGCGGTACCTGAGCGGCAACGAAGTGAGGGAACTCTACAGGCTCGTTGAAAGCTCCTGAACCACTGACTTTTTTTCCGGCAGCTAAAAGATCTTTTCACAAAAGCGGGCATTTGATTTCTCAGCTGTAACGCGGACATTCCCCGGAAGGCTGCTGAAACCCTCTATTCAGTCAGATATCCGGTATTATCCATTCCTTTGCGGGGTTCGCCGATCCTCTGATCACATTTTTTCAAGTTGTATTGCATGGAAATCAGCAGAAAATCGTGATTATGTACAATAAAAAACGTCATATTTCGGGAAGGCGCGAAGTGTAACAGATCCGTCGAAGTTGTGTTGACGTTTCTTGTATTGGCGTTTGGCTTTAATTTGTTGAAAATTTTCGTTAAAATACGTTATGACTTTCTTGTTTTCAGTGTATTTGTGGCTGGAATTTTTGCGGTAATTCAGTCCGGTTGTCATACGGCGCAGTAAAACCGTCAACAAGATTGTCAGCAACCTGGAATCCCGGACGTTTGTGATTCAGAAGGCATCAAAGTTTTTTTTGATCGGCTTTATTGTGGCAAACGTATGTGCAGTAAATCAGTCAGCTCTAAATCCCCCCTCGCTTCTGCCGTACATGGCGGTATTGTTTCCTGTATATCTTTTATAAGGACAATCTGCAGGGCATCAATGCCTGTTTCCAGCTTCAGGACATGCTGTTTTCTCTCCCCCATATCAGATCAGAAAGATCTGCTTATTGACCCCCATCACTATGGCAGGCAAGTTTCCATTCGTTTCACAATGCTGCACCAGGTATAGGGATTTCATTGCCTGAGCCGATGTGAACATCGACGTTCGATATCACAGTAACTCTATCCAGCAGAAGAGGACATCACAATGACAAAAAGGATCAGGTTTTTTGTTCGAAGGTCCGGCGTGCGATCAGTGTTCGTTTCGTTGCGAGGCCGTGCTGTTCCGTTTCTTTTCTGCGGATTTGCTGTTTTACTCAGCCTGTGTTTCTCATTGCCCTCGAAAGCGGATGATCCGCCGCCATATCCATCGGGTTCTTCCTTTAACGGGCAGATCGTAACGAATCCCGCCACGGAAGCGCAGACGACGGTCATAAATTTGATCCGTGATCCTGCAGCTTCTCCGACACCCGGCTTTATTGAATTCGTGATCACGAGTGATGGTTATGCAATTCTGGTAAAAGCTGTGGGTGAGAAAATTTACAGCTTGAGTGAAGATGGCGATCTTTTGACCTTCACGATTCAAAGCAAAGATACATCTGCTGAAACTGTAACCCTGAAGAATGAAGAAGGAAAAACCGCTGATCTTGCCTATCAGGGAACCTATGCGAATCTGCTTGCTCAGTTCGGCATCGCGCCTGAAGGTCCTGTTGTGACTCCCCCGGATATCGTCAGTGGCAGCGGCGGTGTCCGGATTGTAAAAACGGGAAACGGCGGAAGCAATGGTCGTGACGGAGCGCTTTTCGTACCCCCGAAATCAGGTGGAAACGGTCAGGTCGGGCCGGACGTCAGTTACACGAACACCACTGTTATTTCAACAAGCGGAAAGATCGGTATCGAAGCTGGCAGCGTCGGCGGAAAAGGGGGCAGCGGAGGGGACTCCTACGCGTCCTTCTGGTCAGGCAAAGATGGCGGCAATGGAGGGGCTGGCGGTACCGTCAACGTGACTAATTCCACTGGTATCCAGGTTGCAACTGCCGGAGACGATATGTATGGCATTTTCGCCTACAGCCGCGGCGGACAGGCCGGGAACGGAGGCAGCGGCTATGCTGCGCCTGGAGGAGGAACGGGGGGACATGCAAGCAACGGCGGCAGTGTGACCGTCGTGAACAATGGAAACATCATCACCACCGGTAAAGGCGCTTTCGGTATCTACGGTTTGAGCGTCAGCAACAACGGCGGCAATGGCGGAAGCCAGTGGGGCCTTGTTGGTCAAAGCGGCAGCGGCGGTTATGGAGGGAGTGGCGGACCGGTCGACATCACCAACGGAACCACAGGCAACATCTACACCTCGGGGAATTATGCACATGGCATACTTGCCCAGTCGATCGGCGGCTCGGGAGGGTCATCCGGCACTTCAGGCAATCTCATCATTTCTTTGCAAGGCAGTGCTGACAATGGAGGGAATGGTGGTGAAGTCACGGTGACCAATAATGGTCTTATCAGCACCTCCGGCAATTACGCACGCGGCATCATTGCCGAGAGTATCGGCGGAGGGGGAGGTGCGGGTGGATTTTCCGGTGGACTGATCGCTCTCGGAGGTTCGGGTTCCAACGGAGGAAGCGGATCTTCGGTTACGGTAAAGAACGAAAGCACGGGACGGATTATCACGACAGGGAATGGTTCCGACGGTATTTTTGCCCAATCGGTCGGCGGCAGCGGTGGCAGCGGTTCCGATTCGGGCGGGCTGGTAAGCGTAGGCGGCAAAGGCAGCAAAGCCGGTAATGGCGGTACGGTAACGGTCGAGAACGACGGCACGATTACAACCGGAAATAATTCCGCACGGGGTATCGTTGCGCAAAGTATCGGCGGGGGTGGCGGTGACGGCGGTTCCTCGGGTGGCATGGTTTCAGTCGGGGGAAAGGGAGCCGGTGGCGGAACAGGTTCGACGGTCAGTGTTAAAAACACCGGGAATATCACTACTTCCGGAAATGACGCGACAGGTATTCTTGCGCAGTCTGTCGGAGGCGGGGGCGGTAACGGCGGAAGTGCCGGATCGGTTGGAGCTTTTGCGGGTGTGGCCGTAGGCGGAAGCGGATCAGGCGGCGGAAAGGGTGGGGATGTTGTCCTGACACTTCAGGGCAAGGATGAAAATACGGTTTCGCTTATCAGAACACTGGGTGATCGTTCGACCGCTGTTTTTGCCCAGTCGGTTGGAGGAGGTGGAGGAAACGGCGGAGGCGCCGTTCAGGTGACTGGAGGCTATATCGGCGCGGCCTCTGTTGCGGTAGGTGGCCAGGGCGGCACAGGCGGAGCGGGGGGAACGGTTCTTCTTTCAAACACGGGTGAGGGACGTACCGACATTCAGACGGAAGGAACCGATGCTGCGGGCGTGATGCTGCAAAGTGTAGGGGGCGGTGGCGGCAACGGGGGGTATGCTGTTTCGGCAGCCCTTTCCGGCGGCCCGGTTTCAGCTTCTCTCAGCGTCGGTGTTGGCGGAAGCGGCGCTTCAGGCGGAGATGGAGGCGACGTGACGGTCGGTTCTTTTTCCGATACCGGTTCGCTGAGCAGCACGGGCTTCAGGGGGAATATTTTGACTTCCGGCGATCGTTCACCGGGCTTTTTTGCCCAGAGCATAGGCGGCGGCGGCGGTAACGGTGGACTTTCGGTCTCTGCTGCCGGAGGCGGTTCGGCCACTTTCAGCGCTTCCATAGGGGTCGGGGTTGGCGGTTCAGGCAGCGGTGGCGGAACCGGAGGAAAAGTATCAGCAGGCATAGAGGGGAACATTACGACAATGCAGGATAATTCCGTCGCGTTGCTGGTTCAGTCGGTGGGCGGCGGCGGTGGCAACGGCGGCGGTTCGATTGCGGCATCGCTGGCCGGATCCGGCGGCAGCGCCGGCACTGTTTCGGTTGGTGTCGGGGGTTCAGGCGGTTCAGGAAACAACGGGGGTGAGGTGATCGCTGCCACGCGGACCGGAACCATGAAAACGAATGGTGAAAATTCCACGGGAATTCTGGTTCAGTCGGTGGGCGGCGGCGGCGGCAACGGCGGCTATTCTGTAGCGGCAAGCCTTGCGGGCGCAGGAACCGGTGCCGGTTCAATCAATGTAGGTCTTGGCGGAAAGGCTGGTGCCGGCGGCGATGGAGGCAAAGTGACAGCAGATTTGCAGTCCGACGTCGAAACCCTGAACCGGAACTCTGCCGGGGTTGTCGTGCAGTCGCTCGGCGGCGGCGGCGGCAACGGCGGGTTCAATGTGTCCGCTGGAGCCGCAGGTGCCGGCAATTACAGCGGCACGGTCAATGCAGGTCTTGGTGGATCCGGTGGAGCCGGTGGTGTCGGTGGAACAGTAACTGCATCGGTTGCTGGAAAGATAGCTACAGAAGGCGACAACTCTCTCGGTTTTATAGCGCAATCCGTCGGCGGCGGGGGCGGCAACGGCGGCTTCAACGTGTCGGCAGGCGGATCAGGCGCCGGAGACTACAGCGCAGCTGTCAGCGTTGGCCTTGGGGGCAACGGTGGGAGCGGCAATCATGGGGGAACGGTTACCGCGACAAAAACCAGCGGGAAAGTGTCAACCAAAGGCGACGATTCGGCAGGTATCCTCGCCCAGTCGGTCGGTGGCGGGGGTGGCAACGGCGGCTTCAACGTGTCTGCGGCCGGATCGGGTGCAGGTACCGGCAGCGGATCGATCAGTGTCGGTCTGGGAGGACGCGGAGGAGCTGCAGGTTACGGCAATAAGGTACTGCTTGATGTCAGCAGTGATGTCAGCACCGAGGGTATGAACTCTGCGGCGGTCATCGCCCAGAGCATCGGCGGCGGTGGAGGCAACGGCGGCTTCAACGTATCCGCCTCCGGGTCCGGTGCCGGCAAATACAGCGGGACGATCAGTGCCGGCTTTGGCGGCAATGCCGGCAGCGGCGGCAACGGAGGTGAAGTTTCAGCGAAAGTCACCGGAAATGTCGATACGGTTCTCGATAAATCAGAAGGCGTCATCGCCCAGAGCATCGGCGGCGGAGGGGGCAACGGCGGGTTCAGCGCTTCAGGGACGTTCAATTTTACTGCGACAAACAGCAGTATCCCGGCGATCAGTGCCTCTCTTGGAGGTGACGGTGGCCTGGGAGGAGACGGAGGTGATATTTCCGTTATCAGAAGCGGTAATACGATAACGAAAGGTGACGATTCAAGTGGCATTCTGGCACAATCGGTCGGCGGCGGGGGCGGTAACGGAGGGCTGAGCGTATCAGGCGCGATAGGCGGCCCGAACGCCAAACAGATCTCGGCGGCACTTGGCGGAAACGGTGGCACAGGGGGTGACGGGGGCCTTGTAAAAGTCAGTAACTCCGGAAATATTTCGACAGGCACAACGTATCTGAAAGAAATACAGCTTGCTGAAATCGGAATCCATACGGAAGAGGTGACGGTTGCAAGCGGCAGGAATTCCAACGGCATCCTTGCCCAGTCGATCGGCGGCGGGGGCGGCAACGGTGGTATGGCCTACAATGGATCCATTGGCATTATCGGTGAAAATACAAATGTGAATATCGGTGTTACGGTTGGCGGCAGAGGCGGAATCGGCGGAAAAGGAAATGATGTCTGTGTCACCAATTCAGGAATCATCAATACAATCGGTGCTGCAGCCAATGGTATCGAAGCCCAGTCGATCGGGGGCGGCGGGGGGAACGGCGGCAGCGCCTTCACCGGCATTCTGGCAGCAGGGGATCTGGACAGTCAGGGAAAGGCTGTCAGTGTGGCGGTTTCTGTGGGGGGTAAAGGCGGTACCGGAAATACCGCCGGAAAAGTAACGGTCAGTCAGTCAGGCGGAATATATACCCAGGGGGCCGCTTCGAACGGTATCCTTGCCCAGTCGATCGGCGGCGGGGGCGGCAACGGCGGCAATGCAAATTCCGTATCCTTCCAGCTCGGTGCTTCATGCAAGCTGAGCGGTTCCGGTCAGGGGGTCGAAGAGGTCAAGCAAAAGAAAAACCCGAGCATCAGCGTCCAGGTCGATATTGGAGGCGATGGGGGGACAGGCGGTGATGGCGGCAAGGTAGAGGTCGCAAATTCAGGGTATATCGTCACGACCGGAAACGCCTCTGCAGGTATTCTCGCCCAGTCGATCGGCGGCGGCGGCGGCAACGGCGGCCGAGCCATCGTTGGTTTTGACGGCATGTTCGCGAATGCGGCTTTCGTCGATAAGGTACTCGCCATTGCCACATTCCCTCTCAGTTCGACAGGTACGGTCCAGGGTATGGGGAAAGTCACTGTAGGAGGTACCGGCGGCGCAGGAGGAGAAGGAGACAGCGTCAGAGTGGACAATAAAGGAAGCATCCAGACTGCCGGATCTGATTCTTACGGGATTTTTGCCCAGTCGATCGGCGGCGGGGGCGGCATCGGAGGCAATGCGGCATCCGGGATTACCGGCATTGTCAGTGTCGGCGGCTCAGGCGGAGCGAGCGGTGACGGCGGGAGAGTCACCATTGCCAATGAAGGCGGCATCGAGACCAGCGGTAACGATGCCCATGGCATATTCGCCCAGTCGATCGGCGGCGGGGGCGGCAACGGGGCCAATACAGGCATTTCAATAATATCTGTCGGCGGCAGCGGCGGGGCCAGCGGTGACGGAGGTGAAATCGGCATAACCAATACCGGATCAGTCGCGACCTCGGGCGACGCATCTGACGCCATCAGGGCCCAGTCGATCGGTGGCGGCGGCGGCTCTGCCGGAGGCGTTGCCACATCATCTGCAACCATCGGCCTGATCGCATCGGTTGGCGGTGATGGCGCGGGTGGAGGAAAGGGCGGCAAGGTTTCCATTGAAAACGATAATCAGCTGTCGACGACCGGAACGAGGGCTAACGGCATATTCGCCCAGTCGGTCGGCGGCGGCGGTGGAGATACGGGGAGAAATATCGGGGCGATCGCCATCGGTGGCGACAACGGCAGCGAAGGAGACGGCGGCGAAATCCTGGTTATGAACAAATCCAAAGGCACCATTTATACAACTGGCGAGATGTCGAATGGTATTCTCGCCCAGTCGATCGGCGGCGGAGGTGGTAACAGCGGGGGTTATGATCCTGGAACATCACTGGCTTTCTATACCGTTGTCGGCGGAGACGGGTCCGGCGGCGGCAATGGAGGAAAGGTCACGGTGATCAATGATGGTTTTATCCGGACGGACGGCATTGCATCCCAGGCAATATTGGCCCAGTCGATCGGCGGCGGGGGTGGCAATGCCATGATCGCAGGTCTCATCTCCGAGGAATTCCTGCCTTCAACCGCGACAGTCAGTGTTGGCGGCAACGGCGGCAATGGCGGCAATGGCGGGGAAGTTTCGGTGACGAATCATGCATCCGGCGATATTATCGTCAATGGCGCCAGTTCCACCGCGATCTTTGCCCAGTCGATCGGGGGGGGCGGCGGCAACGGCGGCGGAATCATTTCAGGATATAATGAAAACGGGGCGGCGCAGATCACTCTCGGCGGTATTGGCGGTGATGGCGGTGACGGCGGCAAAGTGACGGTTCTGAATGATGGCGCCATTACAATCAATGCAGAGAATTCCGTCGGGATCATGGCCCAGTCCGTTGGCGGCGGTGGCGGCATGGCGGGCTCAGCTGCCGGAATGGCGGCAATTCCTGTTGACATCGGCGGACAGGACGGGGTTGTCGGAAAAGGCGGCGATGTAACCGTCACCAATTCAGGCACCATCGTTATAGAAGGTGATAATTCCATAGGTATTTTCGCCCAGTCCCTGGGCGGCGGCGGTGGCCTTGTCCAGCCTGGCGGCGGAGCGACGTCCATAACCCTCAAGTCCGGGGGGTACGGCAACGGAGGTGTCGTGACTGTCAGCAATACCGCCGGCAGCATACGGATTACCGGGAATAACTGCATCGCCCTCTATTCGCAGAGCGTGGGCGGAGGCGGAGGGGCCGTCGGTCTTGCTTCAGATCCTCCGGGACAGATAGGCGCTTTCCTTTTCTCCGGAACTTCGAATGGTAACGGAGCGTCTGACGAAACCATCATAAACCAGACAGGCGACCTGATAGCTCCGGGCCTGAACTCCATTGCATTGGCCGCACAGAGCCAGGCGCCTGACGGAAATGGAAACATCACAATCAATATCCTGAATTCGGGCTCAACCCTCAGCATCATCGACGGAGGCACTGATCAGGGAGCGGGTGTTTTTATCTTGAATGGCGCGAACAACCGGCTTGAAAATAACGGAGTAATTCTTGCCGGAGCGATTCCTGACGAAGGATTAAACTGGAAATCAAATCCTGACGGCCATGCTGTACGGGCAACAACAGGGGATGATCATGTTTATAATTATGGCTGGGTTATCGGTTCGGCGAATCTCGGGTCTGGAGCCAATTCTTTCGATAATGCATTGAAAGCGTTGTTTTTATCAGGGAGCACGGTTTATCTGGGTGAGGGTAATGTACTGTCTAATGAAGGATTACTTCTTCCGGGCGCATATGATCGTGTCATGACCACTGGTTTGACCGGTAATTTCACTCAGTCTTCGAGTGGCCTTTTTGGTGCCGACCTCGATTTGAGAAACCGGATCACGGACAGGCTCGATGTTTCGGGAACAGGAGATGTATCGGGTACAATAGCAATCAATCTGATTGACCCGACTGTTGCACCTGGTTATGCGATACCCGGCGGGCACTCCAATACGTTGATTTATACGGTGGGCAGTCTGGTTCATCATGACATCTCCCTGGTCGCCCCCAATACCGCTGTTGCAACGTATTCGCTGGCATATATCGAGGATCCTGAAATTGACCTGGAGTACGTTATTGATTATGCTCCGGGCGGTCTGACACAAAATCAGCATTCTGTTGGAACGGTTATCAATCAAATTCAAACTGCGCAGATATCTCCGGATTTCAGGCCGATAGCGACAGCATTGTTTTTCCAGCCTGACATTCCAACCCTGCGAGAAATCTATGATTCACTTTCGGGTGAAGGTATCGCTGATTTCGAGCAGACCGGTTTTTATGCAAACGATCTGTTCCTGAAATCGATAGCCGGAAGGGTCGGATGCTGGCTGCTCAATGACACGGCAGAACCCTGCGGGGGTTCGTTGCCTCTGAAATCTGGCGAAAACGCTCTCTCTTCATCCGGCGGTTGGAGAACATGGATGAACGGATATTCAGGGAGCGGCCTGGATGAGGGAAATGTAAAAGTCGGTTCAGCCGATGCATCCTTCAATACAAGAGGTTTCGTTGCTGGCCTGGATCGCCAGGTTTCTCAAGATGCCATGCTTGGTTTCGCAGTCGGTTACAATTTCTCGGCAGTCGATGTTCCGGAGAGAGAAACGAAAGGCTCCATTCACAGTTGGTGTATTTCCGGTTACGGAGCTTTCCGTCATGAGAACTTCTACCTGAGGGGTACTTTAGCATTCGAGCTGATGGATAACAAGGAGTACAGACATGCGTTCATTCCGAACGCTTATTATGATGCAGTGGACGGCGATCACTTTGTGATCTATGGATCCGACAATCATATTGCCACTCCGTTCAAAACATCACTATGGAGCGGGGATTTCGAATTCGGTTACAACAGCCGTGCTGGCGATTACGTTTTGACTCCCTTTGCAGGCGTTCAGTTCGGGTTCTGGCATTTGAACGGATTTTCCGAAACAGATGTGGCAAGAAAGAAAAGCAGCATAGGACTTACTTACCATGACAGGACAATCACTTCCCTTCCGGCAAGGATTGGCATGCAACTGACAAAGCACACCGCTCTTTCGTCCGATTCAGCATTGTTATTGTCATTGAGAACAGCCTGGGTACATGAATTCTATCCTGAACGAACTCTGGAAAGCTCTTTCAATGCAGCACCCGGCTTCAATAACATCATCAGAGGAGCCCAACCCTATGATAATGTACTGGAAACCTCTATAGGGCTTGATTTCTGTTCACATAATGCCGTAACCCTCTATGGCAGGTTCGGTCTCAATATCCTGAAACCGACAGAAAATTATTCAGGTCTGCTCGGCTTGCAGGTAAGCTTCTGAAGTCTTCAACCGGGCTTTAAAAAGATAAAAGACCGTCAGCAGTTATACGCAGTTGACGGTCTTTTTATGTTTGTGCATCTCCAATCAACATTGCGTATCAGCATTTGAAAGGCGACATTTGCGATAATATCGCAGCAAACCTTGTGCAGCATATCGGGCTATGCAGATCTGCACGACAGGATTTGCCGGGCAGACATTCCGGAAGCCGCGGAGCATAATCATGCAACGATATGCGGGGGAGCAAAGAGGACCGAATTTCGGGTCCTTATCTTTTCAATTTCTTCTTCATGGTGGAAAAAATGGTATATATAGATGAATAAGTGCGTATTTTTTATATAAAATTACATAATTTTCACTTTATTGGTTTTGAGCACCACAAAACCATAAGGGCACCATGCGAAAACATCTTTCTTTCATCAAACGCCATGCCGTGAACACAGCAGTGGCGTTTTTCTTTTTGATGCCGTCCGCTTCCGTTTGTTCCGAACCGTGTTTTGCCGCAGAGAGCATCGAGGATCTTGCCGGACGCGGCGATCTTTCGGGCGACGTCGAAAAACTGATGCTGGACCTCGAAAGGCTGGAAAAAAAGAAAATCCGGATCAACAGTGCAGGTGCAGACGAACTGCGGCAGCTTCCCTGGCTCAGCGCCTCGGATATTCATGATATCATCGACTGCAGGAGAAGGACTTTTTTGACCGACCTTCAGCAGCTCGCGGCAATCATCGGCACGAACAAGGCGGAATCGGTTTCCCCTTACATCAGTTTCGGAACGGTGCAGAGAGGGCGGAAAAAAAAGGAGGACGACAGTTTCAGCGGCAGCATCACAAGCAGGGTATACCGGGAGTATCCGTCACGCAGGGGGGTGCTGAACGGGAAATATGCCGGAACATGCGATAAAATCTATAACAGGGTATTGCTCTCTTTTTCCGGCTGTACGATCGGGTTCCTGCAGGAGAGGGATATCGGTGAGCCGGAATTTTTCGATTTCCGTTCCTTCTCCTTCGGATTTGCCGGCAAAGGTTCTGTGAAAACGGCAGTTCTGGGAAATTACGAACTGAGCTTCGGGCAGGGACTCATGACAGGGCAGGGGCGTTATTATACCAGCGGGGCGGACCTGGCCGGCAGCGCAAGGCTCGTGTCGAAACGCCTTTCTCCATACCTGTCGAGCTCCGAAAGCGGTTTTTTCCAGGGAGGTGCTCTTGCACTTGAGCTCAGGCCGTTCGAAGTGACTGTTTTTTATTCGGCGAACAAGGTCGATGCCGTCGTCAATAAAACAAGCGGCATGATAACGAGCTTCGACGAATCCGGATACCACAGGACGGCGACGGAGCGGTTGCGCAAAGACAATGTTACGGAAAAGGTCTGTGGCGCGAACCTGCTCTGGCGTTTCACCTCAGCATCAGCGGAAGGCAGGATCGGCGGGAGCTGGATGCGGTACGACTACGGGATGCCGCTGACAATACTTGGCG
>CAIYPU010000127.1 GCA_903928225.1 uncultured Chlorobiaceae bacterium | reverse complement strand
TCATCCCTCTTCACTGCTTCCGATGCTCCAAATACAGAGAGACATTCGATATCCCGGATGGAACTGCATCAGCAAGGGATCAGTCTCTCTCATGTCGGACACATATTGGGTTCGGCAGCGTGGACCTGTTCCAGGAAAAGAAACCTGTCGTGGCAAGTGGGATTTATTTGCCTCACGAAGAAATCATGCTCACTATTTACGTATTTCTCGAAAAAAGGATGCAGGTTTCACACCCCGACCATTTTGTTTGCACCTGCCATATACTGCAAATAGTTACAGGCAATGCATTTCTGACTGATCCATTTGCGTGACGGATCCTTTGCCAGTTGAGCGTTGCCGGAAGCAAGGCACTTGATATCTGAGAGCTCGGACATGCTTTCCTTCTTAAGCACTGCAGCAAAGAGACACCGCATGTTCGATGTTCTGTCTGAACGAAACCGGGTCCACGGGTTTCGAGAGATAGTTGAAAATATTTGCGGTTTTCGATGATCTGACGATTTCATCCATATTGTTGGAACCGGTGACCAGCATGCATAACATGCCGGGCTGCCTGCTTTTTGCACGTTTGGCCAGTTCTATCCCGCTCATACCGGGCATAAGGACATCAGTGACCAGGATATCGGCAGGATTCCGTTCAATCATCTGCATCGCTTCAGCTCCCGATCCTGCAAATTCCGTCCTGAAGGGGGCTGTCCTGAAGAATCTTTTCAGGCCGTTGATGGTATCGCTTTCATCATCGACAAAAAGAACCAGAATATCGGAGATGTTTTTCATATGGTCAGTTGGTTTTCCGGCCATCGGAAACCGGGAGTGAGAATGTGAAAACGCTGCCTCCTTCAGGAGGACAATCGACAAAAATTTCACCATCGTGCTGATTGACGATGATGTCATAAGAGATGGAAAGCCCGAGCCCGGTTCCTTTCCCTGCCGTTTTTGTCGTGAAAAACGGATTGAAGATCCTGGAACGAATCTCTTCGGGAATTCCCGGTCCGTCGTCGGCTACCGAACAACAGACTTTATCATTTTCAAACCAGGTATGAATACTGATCCTTCCTTTTTCAGAACGCTTCTGGGACTGGATGGCATGGGCACTGTTGACTACAAGATTCAGCAGGACCTGGTTTATTTCGTCAAGGACACATGCAACAAGAGGCACCGTTTCAAGCCTGGTTTCAATCTCCGCACAGAACCGGTACTCCCCTTTCGCCATGGCGAGCGACTCCTGGACAACCTGATTGATATCCGATGAGACCTTTTTCACCGAATCCTGACGGTGAGAGAGGCTTCTCGTCCCTTCGACAATTTTCTTGATCCGGTCGATACCCCTCTGTGATTCGGTAAAGATATCTCCCATCTCCTTCAGCATTTGTTCGAGCCCCACTTCCTTTTCCAGGCGATGAAGCTCCTGCAATTCAGAAACCGACGCATCTGAAGTCCCGGCTTCATTGCTTGCAAGATCGCGATAACCGTTGAAAAGCCTGAGAAAATCAGTGAAACATTGCTCTTGGGTAGCAAAATTGAGCTGGATGAAATTCAGCGGGTTGTTGATCTCGTGTGCTATTCCTGCCGCAAGTTGCCCGACCAGTTCCATTTTCTGGGAGTGCTGCAACCGCTTCTCGATTTTCCGGTACTCATCCTCGGCTGCCTTTTTTTCGAGAATATCCCATATCATGTCAGCAACGACGCTTAGCCATCGGGCATCGTCCATGTCATAATCGAATTGTCGGTTGCCGATTGCGAACGTTGCCACCACCTGCTCGCCCCTGATGACCGGCACGAGCATTTCACGAATGATTTCGACGTGACCTTCAGGCAAACCCTTGCGAGAGGCGAGCGAGGAATAATCGTTATGGATGACTGGCCGTTTCTCCCTTACGGCGTCGGCCCATACACCTGCATTGTTAAGGCTGTAAGGGCCAAGCCTGTCCTTAACCTGCGGCATGGTCGAGATCGTATTGGTCGAAACCGCCTGAAGCGACATCTGTTTCTGATCTTTGGCGATAAAGAAACAGAAGCTGATCGAACTTTCCGTTACCTTTTCTATTTCATCGAGTGTCGACCTGAGCAATTCACCTGCGGAAAGATTATCGACTTTCTCCAGCAGGTTGAGCCTTATCGTAGCCAGAGAGGCCAGGCGTTTGCGTTCGGTGACATCGTGAATAATGTCGTAAATCAGTGCGCGGCCCTTGATATCAAGTTTTTTGGCAAAAATCTCGACAACACGTATGGAACCGTCTGCCCGTCTGTGGTTTGCCACGACATAGCGGTGTTTCAGTTGACCCCATTGCCTGATATCCGAACGGACGAAATCGGAGGAAGCGCAATTGATTTGGGTGATGTTCATCATTCTGAGCTGTGTTATCGACCAGCCGTAAAAGTCCGCCGCGGCCTGGTTGGCATCGACAATCCCGCCGTTCTCGGGATCGACGACGAGCATGCATGCGCAATGGTCGGCGAACATGCTCCTGAAAAGTTCTTCGCTCTCTTTCAGTTTCTTTTCGACCGTGAGCTTTCTGGTTACATCATGGATAATGGAGTAAAGCAATTCTTTCCGGTCGATCATGATTTTTGAACTGAACACATCGACATCGCTGAGAGAGCCGTCTGCATGGCGGTGCCTGAACCGGAAATAGATCTGTTTTGCGTCTCTTCCGTTTTCCATCGCCAGTTTCACGTCTACAGCAGAAAGCGTATTGATCTCCTGGATTGACATTGAACACAGTGTATTCCTTGTCCAACCATAGAAATTCGCTGCGGCATGGTTGGCATCGACGATGCGTCCCGAAGCGGGATCGATGATCAGCATAACCGCGGCATGATCTTCGAACATGCTCCTGAAACTGAGCTCGTTCTCCTTTATTGCGGTTTCAGCCTTCTTGCGTTGCGTTATATCGGCCACGACACCGAGATAACGTGTCATATCGCACGCATTGTCGCAAATTGGCATACCTCGCGCAATACACCAGCGGATCGAACCATCCGGCAGGAATACCCGGTATTCAACTTCGAGTTCAGCTTTCAGGCTTTTCGCTGATTTCGTGACCTGCAGGACCCTTTCCCGATCTTCCGGATGAATGATGCTGAGCCAGAGGTCCATGGATGCCTCATGCTCAGCTCGATCGAGGCCATACATTTCCCAGACGGAGTCCGACCAGATACCTTTACCGCTCTGAACATCTATCTCCCAGATTCCGGTACGTGAAAGTTTCAGGGCGAGATCGCATCGCATTCTCGCTTCATCTGACTGATTTACAAAAAGCTTGTTACTGGTATTATCTTCAAGCATAACAAGAAGTTGTGTAACCTGGCCCTCGATAGATCTGACCGGGTTTATGGAAACTTTCAGGGTTTTGCCGTTAACAGGTTGTTCGAATGAATATTGTCTGCCTGTAGAAGCAACCCCATGGCAGCATGCCCTGATGAACTGCAGGTGCTCGTGACTAAACAGACCTTCAGTCAGATCAAACAGGTCCAAACTGGAACAGACCGATGGCTCCAACCCTGAATAATCGGAAAACTTACCGTTCATGTTCACGATAAAGCCATCGGGGTCAATGATGACTGCCGGCTGGGTAAGCGCTTCGAGAATGGAAAAGACCGAATAATCTATCGAAGTGTTATATAGCTGACGTTGTTCCATCTTTTCGTTACACACGGATAATTTTTTCATCCCTGAAACAGGCTGATTCCAAATCAGAATCAGCCCGGTTAACTCTGGCAAATAATATCTCTACAAAAATCGTACCAATGTGATATCGACAAAAAACAACACAAAACTTTCACACCGCATCTTTACTATTGGCCAGCACCATCTTATCCATGTGAATGATTTTGGTACATTTCCCAAAAAAACGTGAACCGATCAACCATCGCAGGCTGTTAATTATTTTTAGGTTACACGCCCCAATTGGTACTGTTGTTTCAGCGGGTTTCCTGCCATTTGGGGGAAACAGCAGTTTGTTTTCATTTCGCTTTTCAGGCCGCCTGACAGAAAACGATCGCATGCAATACCTGAATGTTCAAAACGGAACGACGATCTGACGGGTTTTCGATCGGATTTCGAGACTGGGAAAGCGCGAAGCGAAGTGCTGGAGCACATAATGGTGGGAGCGGGAAAGGAATGAGCCCGGAATGAGAAAGCATCGTTTCGGTCGAGCATATGCCAGCCACGATTGCAGCTGCTCTTGCTGTTTTTCACCAAACCGGTAAATCCAGAGGAATGCGATATCCGCAGTGCATGAGGGTTCCTCCTTCAGGCGGCTGGTCCCCGAAACGAAAACCAGCGAACGGTTTTTTGACATGATCCTGAGTATTTTTTCTCCCGGCCTGGCTATGACCATCGACGGCAGGACGAGAATTGAATCGCCCTGCAGCATATGTCGTTTTGCAGGTACTGCGGAAACCAGCGAATCGGCAGAAAAAAACT
>CAIYPU010000126.1 GCA_903928225.1 uncultured Chlorobiaceae bacterium | reverse complement strand
CGGCAAATTTTCAGATGTCGGCGACAGCCTGTCGCGCCATCTCGTCAGGGCCCTCGAAATGGAAGAGAGCCTCAAGATCATCGAGCAGTGCCTCGAAAAGATGCCTTCGTCCGAAGGTTTCAATCCGAGGGCGGCCATACCGAAGCGTATCAGGCCTAAAGCCGGTGAAGTATACGGCCGTGCCGAAAACCCGAGGGGTGAACTCGGATTCTATATCATGAGCGACGGAAAATCGACCAAGCCGCTGCGCTGCAAGGCACGTTCCTCATGTTTCGTGAATCTTTCGGCAATGAAGGACCTTTCCAAAGGCCAGCTGATTCCCGACCTTGTCGCGATCATAGGCAGCATCGACATCGTTCTCGGGGAGGTTGACAGATGAGTTTATCCGCATTATCGCAATACAGTATGCCGCTTCTTATGGGTAATTCGCTCAATGCCTGGTCCGACTGGCTGACAGGTTTCAATCCGATGGGCATTCCCGTCGGCCTCGTTATTCTCGCCGCGATCCCGCTGGTATTCATCGCGCTTTACGCGCTGACATACGGCGTTTACGGCGAACGGAAAATCTCCGCATTCATGCAGGACCGCCTCGGTCCCATGGAGGTAGGTTTCTGGGGCATCCTGCAGACCCTCGCGGATATCCTCAAGCTTATCCAGAAGGAAGACATCGTCCCCACCGTAGCCGACAAGTTCCTCTTTGTCATCGGTCCCGGCATCATGTTCGTCGGCTCCTTCCTGGCATTCGCGGTGCTTCCGTTCAGTCCGGCGTTCATCGGCGCGAACCTCAATGTCGGCCTCTTTTACGCAATCGGCATCGTTTCCATCGAGGTCGTAGGCATTCTCGCTTCCGGCTGGGGCTCGAACAACAAGTGGTCGCTCTACGGCGCCGTCCGCAGCGTCGCGCAGATCGTCAGCTATGAAATTCCCGCTTCGCTCGCGCTGCTCTGCGGTGCGATGATGGCCGGCACGCTCGACATGCAGAAAATCACGATGGTGCAGAGCGGACCTTTCGGTTTTGCGCATTTCTTCCTTTTCCAGAACCCTATCGCCTGGCTCCCGTTCCTGATCTACTTCATCGCCTCTCTGGCTGAAACGAACCGCGCGCCGTTCGATATTCCCGAAGCGGAATCGGAGCTCGTCGCCGGCTTCTTCACGGAATATACCGGCATGAAGTTCGCGGTCTTCTTCCTTGCGGAGTACGGCAGCATGTTCATGGTGTCCGCCATCCTGTCGATCGTATTCCTCGGCGGCTGGAACTCGCCGCTTCCCAACATCGGCGGCCTCGAGCTCAACACGATGACCAGCGGTCCCTGGTGGGGCGCCTTCTGGATCATCATGAAAGGGTTTTTCTTCATCTTCGTGCAGATGTGGCTTCGCTGGACGCTTCCCCGTCTCAGGGTTGACCAGCTCATGTACCTCTGCTGGAAGGTTCTCACCCCGTTCGCCTTCGTCGGTTTCGTGCTGACGGCAATCTGGGTCATTTACGTGCCATAATCGAAATTCAACAAGTCAAAGCCCGAACAGGAAAGACGAAGAGAGTATGAGTGAGTATTTCAGCAACATAAAGAACGGTGCCGTCACGATTGCCACCGGCATGGGCATCACCCTGAAACACTTTTTCAATGCGATCCATCGCAAGGGTGACGCAGGGGTTGCCGAAAAGGACTATTTCAGCCAGGTTGACGGTCTATGCACTCTCCAGTATCCGAGGGAAGCGATACCGACCCCGAAAATCGGCCGTTACCGTCTTTACAACGATATCAATGACTGCATCGGATGCGGCCAGTGCGTAAGGGCCTGCCCCATTTCATGCATCACCATGGAGACCATCAAGACGCTTCCCGAGGATTTTGCGGAATGCGGCAAGACTTCCGACGGGCAGCAGAAGAAGTTCTGGATCCCTGTTTTCGATATCGATGTGGCAAAATGCATGACCTGCGGCATCTGCACAACCGTCTGTCCGACCGAGTGCCTCGTGCACACCGAGGTCAGCGATTTCTCGGAGTTCGACCGCAGCAACTTCCTCTACCACTTCGGAAACCTCAGCAGGGACGAGGCAGAAGAGAAGAAGCGCAAGGCTGCCGAAGCTGCCGCTAAGGCTGCAGCTGAAAAGAAAGCCGCGGCAGAGCGGGGCGCTCCGGCAGCAAAACCGGCACCGGCGGCCAAACCTGCACCGGCAGGGAACCCGGAAGAGAATGGCGGAGAATAAGAGAACCAATATCAACAGTGCTCTAACGACATGAGTAATCCAGCGTATACAGTCATCTTTTACCTTTTTGCGGCAATCACGGTCGTTTCAGCCGCGTTCGTCGTCTTTTCGCGGAACGTCATCTACTCCGCATTCTCGCTGCTCTTCACCTTTTTCGGCGCGGCGGCGCTCTATGTCTACCTGAGCGCCGACTTCATCGCCGTGACCCAGGTTGTCGTCTACGTCGGCGGTATCCTGGTGCTGCTGCTCTTCGGTGTGATGTTCACCAACAGTATCATGCAGACCGAGCTGAAAACCGATGTCCTGAATATGCTTCCCGGCACGGTGCTTCTCGTCGGCATTCTTGGCGCGATCCTGTACACCTTCTATTCGACCCACTCCTGGTTTCCCTCGACAACGCCCCTGCAGGGCAGCATCGTGGAACGGGTTGGTTTCGAAACCATGTCCGGATATGTGCTTCCATTTGAAATGGCTTCGATCCTGCTGCTTGCAGCGCTTATCGGCGCGGCATTCCTCGCCCGATTCGACAAGCCCGGAAACAACGAAAAATAAGTAGAGAAAGATCATGGAATACCTGACAACAATCGGTCTCAACCACTATCTGACGATTTCGGCCTTTCTGCTCGCGTTCGGGCTCTTCGCCGTCATGACGCGCAAAAACGCCATCGTGATCCTGATGGGGGTCGAGCTTATCCTGAATGCGGCGAACATCAATTTCCTTGCCTTTTCGAAATTCAACGGAGGAATGGGCGGCGTGATGTTCAGTCTGTTCGTCATCGTGCTTGCCGCCGCTGAAGCCGCTATCGCACTGGCGATCGTCATCAATATATTCAAGCTGTTCAGGACGGTCGACGTCTCGAGCATCGATACCATGAAAGAGTAACGGGCGAAAGCCTTCTCTGCGGATTTTATTTTTTTCTTGTAAACACAATCAGAACATGCACAGTTTAATTCAGTTATCAATAGTCGTACTGCTGCTGCCGCTGCTCTCGTTCGTCATTCTCATATTCTTTAACAAAAGACTTCCGAGAAGGGGCGATTTCGTCGGGGTGGGAATTCTGGGCACCGCATTTGCAATATCCTTCTATATGTTCTGGACGGTTGTTGTACAGACTTACGATCCGGCTTTCAGACTTGCATGGGATTTCACCTGGATCGATTTCGGCAACGTTCCGAACGTGGGCCCTCTCAAAATCAAGATGGGCATCCTGATCGACAATATCACGGTCATCATGCTCGCGATGGTTACGCTGATCAGCTTCCTCGTGCACCTCTACTCGACCGGGTACATGGCCGGGGACAAGCACTATGGGCGCTTTTTCGCCTATCTGGGCATTTTCACCTTCTCGATGCTCGGCATCGTACTTTCGGACAACCTTTTCTCCATCTATATCTTCTGGGAGCTTGTCGGCCTTTCATCATACCTGCTGATCGGCTTCTTTTTCGAGAAGCAGAGCGCAACCGACGCGCAGAAGAAAGCGTTTCTCGCTAACCGCGTCGGCGATATCGGCATGTGGCTCGGTATCCTGATCCTCTATTCCCAGTTCCATACGTTCAGCTACAGCGAGATCTTCGAAAATCTCGCGGCCGGGAAGTTCACCATGTCCTACGGATGGCTTACCGCCGCAGGCATCCTGCTCTTCATGGGCTGCGTCGGCAAATCGGCCCAGCTTCCGCTGCACATCTGGCTTCCTGACGCAATGGAAGGCCCGACCCCGGTATCGGCGCTTATCCATGCGGCCACCATGGTTGCCGCGGGCGTCTACTTCGTTGCCCGCATCTTCGTGCTGCTCACGCCTGACGCCCTGCACGTGATCGCTTTCTGCGGAGCGCTGACCGCGTTCATGGCAGCGACCATCGCCATCACCCAGCACGACATCAAGAGGGTGCTGGCATATTCGACTGTTTCCCAGCTCGGCTACATGGTTCTCGGCCTTGGCGTCGGCGCATACTCCGCAGCGCTATTTCACCTGCTTACCCATGCATTCTTCAAGGCATGCCTCTTCCTCGGTTCCGGCGCGATCATCCACGCCATGCACCATGAGCAGGACATGCGCTGGATGGGCGGCCTGCGCAAGCATATGCCCTGGACTTTCGCGACATTCACCTTCGCCACGCTCGCCCTTGCAGGGCTTCCGCTCACCAGCGGCTTCATGAGCAAGGACGCAATCCTTGCGAGCGCCATCGGCTTCGCTCACGTCGAGGGCGGGGGAATATTCTATGTCATTCCCTTCCTCGGGTTCCTTTCGGCGATGATGACGGCCTTCTACATGGGACGCCAGATATGGCTCGTCTTCTTCGGTGAAAGCCGTACGCATCTCAAGCCTGCCGAAGAGCACCACGGCCACGACGCCCATGCAGCGCACGGCGGCCATGATGCGCACGGTCACGACGACCACGGCCATGATGAACACCACGGTGTCCACGAGGTTGCCTGGAACATGCGCGCACCGCTCGTCATCCTTGCGTCGCTCTCCGTTTTCGCCGTTTTCTCGCCCGATCCGCTCGATGGCGCCAAAGGATGGTTCATGCACATGGTGCAGACACCAGAAACCGTCGTAGGCAGTTACGTGAATAAAAATCATGCATCCGTGACGCCTTCTGCTTCAGCTCACCTCATGGCCGAGGCGACGCATGGAGAAATGCAGCTGCATGCCATGACCGATGCGCATCCTGCTGCAAGTGCTGAACACGGCGCTACCCCTGATGCTCACGGAGAAGCCACCGCTGGCCATACCTTCAAAGACCACAGGCAGGCTGAACTCGCGCACGGAGCCCATGCGGCCCACTACACAGCCATCATCATTTCGAGCATCATGGTCGTCATCGGCATCAGCCTTGCTCTTGTCGTCTATGCATTCAGGTTCATCGATCCGGAACGGACATCGGTCGCCATAAGGCCCCTCTACCTCTTCTCGTTCAACAAGTGGTACTGGGATGAAATGTATGACGCCACCGTCATCAGGTTCTCCATGATGACGGCAAAGATGCTTTCCTGGTTCGATGCTAAGGTTGTCGACGGCATCGTGAACGGCGTCGCCATCATGACAAGGAATTTCGCTTTTGCAAACGGAAGCTTCGACAAGTATGTCGTTGACGGTCTTGTGAACTTTACGGCATTTTTCGTGAACACAACGGGCGCAGTGCTCCGCAAGCTCCAGACAGGAAAGGTGCAGACCTATGTCGTCCTTGCGCTCCTGGCAGTGTTCGGGTATTTCGTCTATTACTTCACAAGACTGATCTATTAAGAGGGATTTATTATTTAATCTGAAAACTACAGTCAGGGAACATGCTGAGTTTAATTGTATTTCTGCCTATCATTGCCGGTTTGATCATTCTTGCCGTGCCATCTTCGCAAAAGCAGGTGATCAGGGTCGTCTCTCTCGTTGCGGCGCTTGTGCAGATCGTGCTTGCGATCGTCATCTGGCAAGGTTACGATCCCTCATTGGCCGGAATTGTCGCCGCACCGGGAGGATCTCCCGCCGGATCGTTCCAGTTCATCGAGCGTGTGCCGTGGATCAGCATCGATCTCGGCAGCTTCGGAAAGCTCAATATCGAGTATTTCCTCGGTGTTGACGGAATCTCCATATCGATGGTCATCCTCACCGCCCTGATTTCCGCTATAGGTGTGCTTTCGAGCTGGCCTATACAGAAACAGGTCAAAGGGTATTTCATCCTTTACAACCTGCTCGCTTCCGCGATGATGGGTTGCTTCGTAGCGCTTGATTTCTTCCTGTTCTATGTGTTCTGGGAAATCATGCTTCTTCCGATGTACTTCCTCATCGGCATGTGGGGCGGCCCGAACCGTGAATACGCAGCCATCAAGTTCTTCCTCTACACCCTGTTCGGCTCGGTGTTCATGCTGCTTGTGATGATCGGCCTCTATTTCAGCGTGATCGACCCGGTAACCCACAACCATACCTTCAGTCTTGTCGCGATGGCAAGCCAGGAAAACTATATCAAGAATGCCATCCTGGGCCCGGACAATGTTTTCTGGCGTTATGTCGCCTTTATCGTGCTCTTTGTCGGTTTTGCCATCAAGGTTCCGATGTTCCCGTTCCACACCTGGCTGCCTGACGCGCACGTCGAAGCTCCGACCCCGATCTCGGTCATTCTGGCAGGCGTCCTCCTGAAGCTCGGCACCTACGGCATGATGAGGATCAACTTCCCGCTGTTCCCCGAAGTGTTCCAGGCGTCGCTCTTCGTGATCGGTGTCTTCGGCGCCATCAATATCATTTACGGTGCATTCTGCGCACTTGCCCAGCAGGACCTCAAGAAAATGGTCGCGTACTCTTCCATCAGCCACATGGGTTATGTGCTGCTCGGACTTGCCGCCGCCAACAGCGAAGGCATGCTCGGCGCCCTCTACCAGATGTTCAACCACGGCACCATCACCGCCATGCTCTTCCTTCTGGTCGGCGTCATCTATGATCGCGCCCATACCCGCCAGATCGACAAGTTCGGCGGCCTTGCAAGCTACATGCCCGTCTATGTCGGCATTGTAACCGTCGCCTGGTTCGCGTCGCTCGGACTTCCCGGCCTCAGCGGCTTCATTTCGGAAGCATTCGTTTTCGTCGGCGCCTTCAGCTCGGTAACGACCCGCAACATCGCCATCGTATCCGTGCTCGGAATCGTTTTCGGTGCGGCATACCTGCTCTGGTCCCTGCAGAGGATGTTCCTCGGCACGAGGAAACCCGATGCGGCCTATGACCTCGAAGTCGGGTCCGACGGGCATGAGCACATACACTTCCATGACTGGAAAGGCAAGCTCGATCTCGACGGCCGTGAGCTCGCCATGCTGGTTCCGCTCACCGTGATCATCATTATCCTCGGTATTTACCCGATGCCGGTGATCGGCCTCCTGACGACAAGCATCAACAAGCTTGTCACCGTGCTGAGCCCGGTCGTCCTGACATCGATGAATTAAACGGAATTGAGAGAGGTAAAAGAATAAACGAAGAGAATTATGTTCGAGCTGCCATCAGGTGCTGAAATTCAGGCTATCATAGCAAGTCTCAATGCAAGCGTCGGGTATTTCCTGCCCGAGATATACCTGTCCGTGCTCTTTATGCTCCTGATCGTGATCGATCTTATGGCAAAAGGCAGGAAAAACAATCTGCTTTCAATCACGGCCCTTGCCGGTCTTGCGGGAAGTTTCCTCTTCATCGTGCCCCAGCATTCGATGCAGGCAGGTGAGTTCTTTTTCGGGATGTACGTCCTTGACGAGTTCGCCCTCTTCTTCAAGTACTTCTTCGTCGTCTCGGGCATGCTTACGGTCATCATCACCATGGCCGACGAGCAGTTCGATTCAGAAGTGCGGAGCATGGGCGAGTACTATGCGCTGGTTGTCGCCATGGTCATCGGCATGATCATGATGGCTTCCTCCAGCGACCTGCTCATGATTTTCCTTTCGATGGAGCTTGTCAGCTTCTCGGCCTATATCCTCACCGGATATTTCAAACGAAATCTGCAGTCCTCCGAAGCCGCGCTGAAGTACCTCGTTTACGGGGCCGTTTCTTCCGGTCTCATGGTTTACGGTTTTTCGCTCATCTACGGCATGACCGCGCAGACGAACCTGATCAGAATCAGCGCGGAGCTCGCCGCCCACGGTTACGATCCCCTGGTGATGATCCTCGCGACGCTGCTGATCATCGCCGGATTCGGCTACAAGATCGGCGCCGTGCCGTTCCACTTCTGGAGCCCTGACGTTTACGAAGGCGCTCCGACGCCGATCACCGCCCTCCTGTCGGTCGCCTCGAAAGCCGCTGGTTTCGCACTGCTTGTCCGGTTCTACTTCGTTTCTGTGCCTCATGGCCTCCAGCCATACGAGGATATCGTGGGAATCGACTGGCACTCGCTCCTGATCGTCATTGCCGCAGCTTCGATGATCTACGGCAACGTGGTCGCCCTCTGGCAGAAAAACGTCAAAAGGCTTCTCGCCTATTCCTCGATCGCCCATGCCGGCTATATCCTTCTCGGCATCATCGTCATGGACAAGCTCGGCACGCAGGCGACGCTTTTCTACCTGCTCGCCTATTTCCTGATGAACTTCGGCGCGTTCTATGTCGTCATCCTCATCGCCAACAAGACCGGAAGCGAGAACCTCGACGACTACCGCGGGCTCGGCAAAACAATGCCGCTTGCCGGTGCCGCCCTGACCGTGTTCCTCATCTCACTTGTCGGTCTTCCGCCTACCGCGGGCTTCATCGGCAAGCTGATGATCTTCGCTGCGATGCTGAACAAGGGTTCGCTCTACATTGTCCTCGCGCTTATCGGTATTCTCACCAGCGTCATCTCGCTCTACTACTACATGCTGATCCCGCTCAACATGTTCCTGCGCGAATCCCCGCAGTCAGGCGAAAAATCCATGGAACTCACCATGCCTGCCAAACTGATAATGGTGGTGCTCATGGCTGTCACCATCTATTTCGGACTTTATTTCGCTCCATTGTCCGATTTTGCGAAATATTCATCGGCTCTCTATGGTATGACCATGCATTGATTAGGTATTATCACCATAAAGTCTTAAAATCCCGTTATATCTCAGATATGACGGGATTTTTTTATGTTGCAAATAATTTCAATAATTGTTAAATTGACAGTAACTATGCTGTAATTGCTATTGCGCCTCATTTCCGGGCATCCCTGTATTTTCGTAAATTCCCTCTTCTGAGTGTTTCATATAAACCGATCCTTTACAAAACGGAGGTAGTAATGCAAAGCAACCAGACCTTTGCCGATCTGTTCAAGGCCAGGGGTGTAAGCCGACGGGACTTCCTGAAGTTCTGTTCACTTACCTCGGTCTATCTCGGCCTTTCGCCATCAATGGTCCCCAGCATTGTCAATGCCATGGAAAACAAGCCGAGAACTCCGGTTTTGTGGCTCCATGGACAGGAATGCACCTGCTGTTCAGAATCGTTCATCCGCTCCTCCCATCCCTCCATCGAGGACCTTCTTTTCAACATGATCTCGCTCGACTACGATGACGTCCTCAGCGCCGCTGCAGGCCATCAGCTTGAGGCGGTTCGCAAGAATATCATGAAGGACTACAAAGGGAAATACATCCTGGCTGTCGAAGGTAATGTTTCAACCAAGGATGACGGGGTATACTGCATGGTAGGAGGCGACTCCTTCCTGAACATCATCCGTGAAACCGCCGCCGATGCTGCAGCCGTCATCGCATGGGGTGCGTGCGCCTCATTCGGGTGCGTTCAGAATGCCCATCCGAATCCTTCCGGAGCCAAACCGATCGACGAAGTCATTTCAGGCAAGCCGATTGTCAAGGTCCCGGGCTGTCCTCCGATATCGGAGGTGATGACCGGTGTCGTTACGCATTTCCATACCTTCGGCACCCTTCCCGATCTCGACAGGTTCGGCCGTCCGAAAGCGTTCTACAACACGAGAATCCACGACAAATGTTACAGGCGCGCATTTTTCGATGCCGGCATGTTTGTCCGGAGCTTCGACGACGATGCAACCAGGAAAGGCTGGTGCCTTTACAAGATGGGTTGCAAAGGACCTACTACCTATAACTCCTGCTCGAAAATCCAGTGGAACGAAGGCACGAGCTTCCCGATCGGTTCAGGCCATCCCTGCATCGGCTGTTCCGAACCGAATTTCTGGGACAGGGGCCCGTTCTACAAGAGGCTTGCCGAAGTTCCGTTCCTCGGAAGCGACAGCAACGCAGACAAGATCGGCATGATCGCCGTTGGCGCCGCTGCCGCAGGTGCAGCAGCTCACGCTGCCGTGACCGCGGTGAAGAAGACGAAGGAAGAGAAGCACGAAAAAGAATAATGCATAACCGGGAGTCAGCACATGGCTAAAAAAATTGTTGTAGATCCTATTCCGCGTATCGAGGGACATCTCAGGATCGAAGCGAAACTGAACGACAGCAACGTCATAGAAGATGCATTCAGCAGCGGCACCATGTGGCGCGGCATCGAGCTCATTCTCAGGGGACGCGATCCCAGGGATGCATGGGCCTTCGCCGAGCGTATCTGCGGTGTCTGCACGACGGTGCATGCCCTCGCCTCGGTAAGGTGCGTCGAAGATGCCCTCGGCATCACCATTCCGCCCAATGCCCGAATTATCCGCAACCTCATGAACGCAACGCAGCAGACCCAGGACCACCTGGTGCATTTCTACCATCTGCATGCGCTCGACTGGGTTGACGTTGTCAGCGCCCTGAAAGCCGATCCTCAGCTCGCTTCCTCAATCGCACAGAGCATTTCCTCATGGCCGAAGTCTTCCGTCGGGTACTTCAAGGACCTCCAGAAAAAGCTCATCGGCTTCGTCGACAGCGGACAGCTCGGCATTTTCTCCAACGGCTACTGGGGCCATCCGGCTTACAAACTTCCTCCGGAAGTCAACCTGATCGCCGTAGCACACTACCTCGAAGCGCTTGATTTCCAGAAGGAGATCGTGAAGATCCAGACCATTTTCGGCGGCAAGAACCCGCACCCGAACTACCTTGTCGGCGGCATGGCCTGCGCTATCGATCCGAACAGCGACACCGCTATAAATATCGAGCGGCTCGCGATGATCAAGAAGATTATCGACGAAACGAACACCTTCATCGAACAGGTTTACATTCCCGACCTGATCGCGATCGCCGGTTACTACAAGGGCTGGCTCTACGGCGGCGGCCTGGGCAATTTCCTGGCCTACGGCGATTTCCCCGAAACATCGCTTTCGGACTACAAGACGCTGCTCTGGCCGAGAGGCGCCATCCTGAACAAGGACCTTTCGACCGTGATCGACGTTGATCCGAGGGAGGCTTCCCAGATCACCGAAGAGGTGAGCCACAGCTGGTATACCTATTCAAAAGGCGACAGCAAGGGGTTGCATCCGTGGCAGGGGGAAACGAAACCGAACTATACCGGTCCGAAACCTCCGTTCGAACACCTCGATACCGACAAGAAGTACAGCTGGCTCAAAACGCCGCGCTGGAAAAACCATCCGATGGAAGTCGGTCCGCTCGCCCGTGTGCTCGTAGCCTATGCCAAGGGCGATCCGATGATCAAGGATACGGTCGGCATGGTGCTCTCCAAGCTCCAGGTCGGTCCCGAGGCGCTCTTTTCGACGCTCGGCCGGACTGCCGCAAGGGGTATCGAGTGCCTGCAGACGGCAGGGTTCATGCGCCACTTCTACGACCAGCTGATCGCCAACATCAAGACCGGCGATTACCGTACCTTCAACGGCGAACGCTGGGATCCAACGAGCTGGCCGTCTGAATGCAAGGGGTTCGGTTATACCGAGGCTCCGAGGGGTGCGCTCGGCCACTGGGTACACATCGAAAACAAATCGATCAAGGAGTATCAGATTGTCGTGCCTTCGACATGGAACGCTTCCCCGAGGGATGGCAACGGCAATTCCGGCGCTTACGAAGCCGCTCTCAAAGGCACGCCCATGCACAATCCCGAGCAGCCGCTCGAGATCATCAGGACCGTGCACTCTTTCGATCCGTGCCTGGCTTGCGCTTCACACGTGTTCGACATGAACGGCAACGAGATCACTTCGGTAAAAATCGTTTAAACGGAGTCACTCATGGGCAGATTAATTGAAGAAATCTACGTCTGGAGGCTGCCGGTCAGGCTTTATCACTGGATAAACGCCATCTGCACGGTGATCCTCCTCCTGACGGGAGTCTACATTGCCGCACCTCTCCTGAACCCGCCTCTTGGAGAAGCGGTATGGTTCAAGCAGATGGCGTGGTTCCGTTATGTGCATTTCGCGGTGGCGTTCATTTTCATCGCGAACTTCCTGTTCCGCATGTACTGGGCTCTTTTCGGGAAAGACAAGTATGGCCGGTTCGGCGGATTCAGGCCGTGGTCTCCCGCATGGTGGGGCCAGCCGTTCAGGGAACAGGTCGAGTCCTATCTGTTCCTCCGCTCGGACGAACCGAACTATGTAGGCCACAACCCGGTAGCAGCGCTCGCTCATTTCCTGTTCATTTTCTGCGGGTCGAGCTTCATGATCCTTTCCGGTCTGGCGATGTACGGCGAGAACAATCCGGGAGGATTTTCATCGATACTGACCGGGTGGATGATTCCGCTTTTCGGTGGCAGCTACACCCTGCATTTCGCGCATCACCTCATGGCATGGATCTTCCCTGTCTACCTTGTCGTGCACCTTTACGCGGTATTCCGCCATGATATCGTCGACCGCACGAGCGTGACGTCGTCCATCGTGACTGGGTACAAGCATAAGGTCGAGGAGGAGCCGGTGTGATGCGTTGCTGAAGGCGCTGTTTTTTCAGTTCGAACAGATGCCCGTTGCCGGGGTTGGCCAATCCCGCGACGGGCATCGTATTTTTACCAGAAATCAATTTTTTACCGTGACCTACAACCGTATCAACATCCTCGGCCTCGGCAACCTTCTCTACGGCGACGAAGGTTTCGGCGTGGAGGCGGTGAAGGCTTTCCAGTCCTCGACCGACTATCCCGATGTCGTCCAGTGCATCGACGGCGGGACCCAGGGAATCTACCTGCTCGATTACATCCAGTCCTGCGACGCCCTTCTGGTGTTCGACGCGCTGATCCCGCTCGAGTACGATTCCGGGGTTTACGTCTACAGGAACGACGAGCTTCCTGGGTTCATCCATCGAAAGATGTCTTCCCACCAGATGGGGTTCAGCGAACTGATCGGCTTATCGAGGCTCAGTGACAGGATGCCTCGCGAAATAGCGCTGATCGGCATTCCGCCGCGCAACCTCGAACTCGGTATCGGGCTGAGCCCGGAAAATGCGGACCTGCTTCCCGAAGCGGTCGAGAAGGGCAAGGCGCTGGTCGACGAATGGCTGAAAATGATGCAGTAAAACAGACCTGCCCCTGAAGAGAGCGGGGCAGGTTGCTGAATGAATGGATCAGTGGCGGATCAGCCGGAGGAACTCGTTCCTTGTCGACTGGGAAGCGATGAACTGGCCGGACATGGCCGAGGTCGTTGTGACCGAGTTGAGCTTTTCGACACCTCGCATCACCATGCACAAATGGCGTGCCTCGATAACCACGCCGACCCCTTTCGGGCGAAGCACATGCTCGATGGCGTCCCTGATCTGCTGGGTCAGCCGTTCCTGAACCTGCAGCCTTCGTGCAAACACTTCCACCACCCTGGCAAGTTTCGAAAGGCCGACGATTTTCCCGTCGGGAATGTATGCGACATGCGCTTTTCCGAAAAAGGGAAGCATATGGTGCTCGCACATGGAAAAGATGTCGATATCCTTGACCAGCACCATTTCATCGTAGGTTTCGGTGAATACGGCATTTTTGAGCAGCTCCTCAGGGTTCTGGCTGTAGCCGGAGGTAAGGAACTGCAATGACCTGGCGACGCGTTCGGGCGTTTTCAGGAGCCCTTCCCTCGACGGGTCTTCACCGAGGCTTTCGAGCATCGTGCCGACCGCTCCGGTAAGGTTGCGCATCACTGCAGGATCGGTTTCTCGCAGCGTATCGATGCAATCGTCGTCGTCGCAGCAGCTTCCCGCAGCGAAAACGGATGTCTGGCACTTATTCACCGAAGTATCTGACGGTGTTTTTTCCTGTTTCGTGGATCTGGACTTCATGGAGAGAAAATTCCCGGTTGTTGATAGTGTTGAATTTTTTTTCAAGTATGTCCCATACCAGGACCGCGAGCACCTCCGTTGTCGGCACGCACCCGGAAAGCTCGGGAACGTCGTGGTTGAGGTGTTTGTGGTCGAACCGCCCGGAGAGTTCCTGTTCGAGGATCGTTTTCAGTTCCTTCAGGTCGAACAGGTACCCGGTGACCGGATCGACGATGCCGGAAAGGGTTATCTCAAGCTGGTAGTTGTGCCCGTGACCGTAGAGGCTTCCGCATTTGCCGTAGATCCTGGTGTTTTCCTCTTCGCTCAGCTCGGGATTGTAGAGGCGGTGCGCAGCATTGAACTCGACAGTCCTGGTGACATAGATTTTTCTCGGTTTTTTCAGAAGATCGTTCATGCCGCGTCGGGGTCTTGTGCTTCGGCCAGGAAAATAAGGCCGGAATTTATGTTTTGCTGGAAATGTTTATTTTCGTTTCAATCAACCTGCCGTCCTGTCAATAAGTTTCATGCCGCCCGGTATGTTTCTCCCGGGACAGGTGCGGCCCCGTTTTCCGGTTTGACGATGCTCATCACGGTAACCAGATTGAACGCACATGAAGGCTAATGTTACATTTTCAGGGAAAATGCCCCTTTCAGGTGTCAATGACAAGGGGTATGAAACGCTTTTCGGCACCTCTCCGGCAGTTCCCGGCCCCGATGCGGCCGCATCTCCCATGGATATCGTCCTGGAGTCGCTCGCCGCATGTTCGATGATGGATATCCTGTCGATCCTCAAGAAAATGAAACGGGAGCCGCTCGGGCTCGAAACCTCGCTCGATGCCGAGCGCGCGGAGAGCTATCCGAAGGTGTTCACCTCGATCAGGGTGCATTACCGTCTCGATTGCCCCGGCTGCACCATGCAGGAGCTTGAAAAGGCCGTGACCCTGTCCATGGAAAAATATTGCAGCGTCGGGGCCATGCTGAAGGCTTCGGGCTGCAGCATTCACTGGACGGCGGAGCTGGTCTCATCGGAAACATTGCCTTGATAACCCTAAACCTGAAAAAACACGATATGCCCCAATCATTCGAAGAACTTGTTCAAAACAGTCCACTCCCTGTATTCGTCGATTTCTGGGCCGAATGGTGCGGGCCCTGCCAGGTCGTCGCGCCGTCGGTCAAAAAGCTTGCGGAAGAGTTCAGCGGCCAGCTCACTGTCGTGAAAATCGACATTGACGAGCAGCCCGGCGTAGCAGGCCGCTACAAGATACAGGGCGTTCCGACACTGATGATTTTCAGGGGCGGCGAGGTTATCTGGCGAACAGCCGGCGCCATGCCCTATGCCCAGCTCAAGGCCGAAGTGCTGAAAGCGCTCGGCTCCTGAGATTGTCCTTTTACGGACGGCCTCCTCTACAGGCCGTCCGCCCCATTATGGCGAGATACTCTTCGAGCACCGGGACATCCGCAGCAGGGAAGCTGTAAGCGGGGATTTCGTCCGGAGCGATCCAGCGCAGGGCTTTGTGCTCGAGCGCACGGGGTTCGCCTTCGGCGAGGGTGCAGCGGAAGGGAATGAGGGTGAGCGAAAACTCCCGGTAGGCATGGAAACATGGAGTGAGGCGCTGCACGATATGCACCGATACCCCGAGCTCCTCGCGGAGTTCGCGGTGGAGCGCCGCCTCTTCCCGCTCGTTTTCATGCACCTTTCCCCCGGGGAACTCCCAGAGCGAAGCAAGGGCTTTGCCTTCGGGGCGCTGCGCCACCAGGAAAAGGCCTTCTTTTTCAATGATCGCGCAGACCACGTCACCGATATGCGGGACCTTCATTTCTTCCACAGCGCCACCCCTTTTTCTTTTTCCATCCGAGCCTCATATCCTGATCGGCGCAAAACCCGTTGATGCGTCCCGGCAGGTCGTCACCGCGATCCGGCCTGCCCATCCCGAGCGATGACGCCGATACCCGATGTATGGTTCCCATGCAGGATGAAAGCCGGTTTTTCAGCCTGTTCCATGAGATGATACGAAATCGGCGGCACGTGCGGGAATCCATTATGATTTTCGGACAGAAAACGCGCAAGAAAGATGCTGATTAAACGTCCTTGAATCATAAGCGGCTTTTCAACCCTATCCCACCTTTCCTATGAAAAAACAGTTGCTGGCGATGCTTGCCCTGGCTTCCGCCTTTCCCGCGGTTTCAGCCCTCGAGGCAAAGCCTGTGAGTTCCGTGGTTTCGGTGCAGCACGCTCCGGGTGCTGCAAACGTCAGGAAGGCAATGGACGCCTATTCGCGCCAGTTCGACAACCTCAGGCCTTTCGAGGGCCGCTGCCCGAATGATTACCGGCTGATCCAGCTTTGCCTGCTGCTCGATACCAGCAACAGCATGGACGGGCTGATCAACCAGGCGAAGAGCCAGCTGTGGCAGATCGTCAATGACCTTTCAAGGATGCGCAAGCACGGGGAAAACATCCGCCTCGAGGTGGCGCTTTACGAATACGGCAACAACGACCTGCCTGCCTCTTCGGGGTACATCCGCCAGGTCGTTCCGTTCACCGGCGACCTCGATCGTATTTCCGAAGCGCTGTTCTCCCTCGATACCAACGGCGGGTCCGAGTATTGCGGACATGTCATCGGCAGCAGCCTGAACCAGCTGCAATGGAACTCCTCTCCGGAAGGGTTGAAGATGATCTTCATAGCCGGAAACGAGCCGTTTGCCCAGGGATCGGTGGATTACGCGGTGGCATGCCGCTGGGCCGCCGAAAAGAGGATCGCGGTGAACACCATTTTCTGCGGCGACTATCGTGAAGGCATCATGACCTACTGGAAGCACGGGGCAGACCTTGGTGGAGGGAGCTATTTCGCCATCGACAGCGACCGCGAGACGATGGGCATCCCGACGCCATACGACGACGACCTGGTGAAGCTGAACAGCCGCCTGAACACGACCTACGTGCCTTACGGCAGCATGGGCCGGGCGAGCTACGAGCGCCAGGAGGCGCAGGACATGAATGCGGCGAAGCTTTCCGCACCCGTTTCGGCGGCAAGGGCTTCGACGAAAGGCTCGAACCTCTACAAGGCGTCCGGCTGGGACCTTGTCGATGCGATGGAGGAGAAAAAAGTAAACCCCAACCAGCTGAAGAAGGATGAGCTGCCGGAAGCGCTTCGCGCGATGAACCCTGCCCAGATCGATGCTTACGTGCTTCAGAAAGGGAAGGAACGCCGCGAGGTGAAGGCGCAGATCGTCGAGCTCGGACGAAAGCGCGACGCCTTTATCGTGCAGAAGCAGAAAGAGAGCGGAGGGGACAAGACCCTCGGATCGGTGATACAGAAAAACATCCGTACCCAGGCAGAAGCGAAGCATTTCACGATGCAGTAAGGCTGTCGGGCCAAAAGAACATGTTTGCGGCATGGTTCGGCAAGCCTGAAGGGTGTTGATGCCCTTCAGGCTTGCGGGAGGTTGACACTATATCGATCCCTGTTCATGGCGGGGGAGAGCGGCAATTGAAAAAAAAGCGTTATCATGCCGCAGCATGTTTCATTTTTTCAATTGCAAAGGAGATTTACGATGAGCGACCTGCCGAACTGCCCGAAATGCAATTCCGCATATACCTATCAGGACGGAACCCTCTATATCTGTCCGGAATGCGCCCACGAATGGAGCGCTTCCGGAATATCCGCACCCGAAGAAACCCGCATCTGGAAAGATGCCAACGGCAACGTGCTTCAGGACGGCGATACCGTGACGGTGATCAAGGACCTGAAAGTCAGGGGTTCTTCGTCGGTCATCAAGGGCGGGACGAAGGTGAAGAACATCCGGCTTGTCGACGGCGACCACGATATCGACTGCAAGGTCGAGGGGATTGGGCCGATGCAGCTGAAATCCGAATTCGTCAGGAAAGCGTGAAGCGTTTTCCCGGCGATACTATCGGTCAACGGCTTCCTGCCCGATAAGCTCCGCTGGCTCGACCATCCGGGCGAAAATTCGACCGGATGGTCGAGCTTTTTCTGGTACCGGCGAGGAGTGATCGATTCGGAATATTATTTTAACGCAATGCGAATAAACAGGATACGGTTTATTTTTTCTTGCTGGCACCACTTTTGCTTCACTTTTCTGCAGCCGCCCGCACCTTTGAAACATTTTAGCGAGAGCATCGGGCTGAACCAGGGCGGCGCGAAGTGAACGAAAACCGGCTCAGGTATCCCGCAAACGTTTTTACCAGGGAGTCTCAATATGAAAAAGGTCCTCTATGCATGTCTGGTCGCCGGAGCTTTTCCGGCATTTACCCCTGCTTCGACGTTCGCCGCACCGGTGGATGGGGCCGCGGTTTTCAACAGGAATTGCAGCGTCTGCCATTCCGTCAGCCCGCCCCCGAAATCGGCACCGCCGGTCATCCCCCTTGCAAACCGTTACCATACTAAGTTTGCGACCAAAGAGCAGGGTGTCGCACATATGGTCTCGTTCCTGAAAAAACCGGATAAAAACACGGCTGTCGAACCCCAGGCGGTTTCCCGCTTCGGCCTCATGCCTGCGCTTGCGCTCGGCGATGCCGAACTGAAGGCGGTTGCATCGTGGTTCTGGGACCAGTACAACCCCGCAATGGGCGGAGGCCGGGGCATGGGCAGGGGACAGGGTCCGTGCATAAACCAGTGACAGGGAGAGGAAGATGAAAAAAGGTTTCAGCTGGAGGATCTTCATCAGTTTCGGACTGCTGCTTTCGTTTGTCATGCTGCTTGTGTCCGGCGTGGTGCTCTATATCTCTCCTCCCGGAAGGGTGGCCAACTGGACTGACTGGCGGATGCTGGGTCTGACCAAAAGCGGCTGGATCGATCAGCACACCATTTTCGGGTTCTCGTTCGCAGTGCTGTCGGTATTCCATCTGTTTTTCATCAACTGGAAAGCGTTTCTCTCCTATCTGAAGGCAAAGGCGTCGAAAGGGCTGAAAAGTCCGTTCGAGCTGTTCACGAGCCTTGCGCTTGCAGTGCTTTTAGGCTTCGGGACCTGGTTTTCCCTGCCGCCTTTTTCAGCGGTCATCGATTTCGGGAACCGTATCTCCGGATCATGGGAGAGAAGGGACAGCCAGCCTCCCGTAGCTCATGCCGAAGCGCTGACGCTTGTCGAACTGGCAGCCCAGCCCGGAATGGGAGGGGATGCTGAAGCCCTGAAGGGGAAGCTCGAGAAAGCCGGCTACATGGTCGGTACGGTCCGGCTGACCCTTGCAGAAATCGCGGTGCAGAACCATACAACGGCAGAAATTGTTTATCGTTCTATTGCACCGGAGAAAAGCGGAGCGCGGAAACTGCAGGTGGAGGGATTCGGCCGCAGGACCCTCGGAGAGGTTGCCTCGGAAGGCGGAGTATCGCCTGAATCCCTGAAGCTGGCGCTCCGGCAGAAAGGAATCGATGCCGAAACCGGCATGACCATGAGAGAGGTGGCAGAAAAGAACCGCACCGGGATGAACGAGTTGCGCGGGATGATCGAGAATATGATCAGCCGCTGATCATGCGGGGGAAACGGCAGGGACCATGCCGGAGCGGCATTGCCGAGGGAAGCACGAATTCAAGGCGCAGAGGGTCCCGACTCGTCGGGCCCGACGCTGCAACAGGGCTTCGGAACAGATAAAGAGAGGTGCCCTGATGAACCTGACAGGAGAGAGGATGTATCAGAAGAAAAAGCTGATGACGCTCCATCCGAAATACCTCGGGGGTATCTTTGCCCTTTTCGTGCTTCTGTTTCTCGGATCGGCGCTCTTCGAATACCACTATCGAAAATCGGAGATCGAGCATATCATGCGCGAGGAAGCCGGGCTGCTCATGCATTCCCTCAGGGAAGGCGCCGAGAACGCCCTTGCGGGATACAATGAAAACAGGGATATCCTGACCGGAAGCCTCATCGACCAGCTCCGGCTCATCGACCGGCTCGACAGGCAGCGCGAACTGACCTCTGCCGACCTTACCACCATTGCCGGAACGAGCGGCATCTACCGGCTCAACATCTTCGACCGCAACGGCAGGCGCATCGCCTTCAGTGCGCCTCCCGACCATGCTCCGCTGCTGCGCGAGTGCAATCCCGACCTGTTCATCCAGCCGTTGCTTTCCGGCCGTCAGGACTCACTGGTCGTCGGCATCCGGGAGAGCTTTTCCGGCCGTGGGCCGCGCCTGATAGCAGCCGTGAAGCGCAGCCGTGGCGGGGTCATCGCCGGGAATGCCGATGCGGCAAGGTTGCTCGAACTGCGCAGCAGGATCGGCGTCGAACAGCTTATCCGGCGCATCGGGGCCGGTACGCCCGGGATCGCTTACATCATCTGGCAGGATTCCACCGGCGTGGTGGCTGCTACGCCGAACCTGCCGAAAGCAGCCGCAATCCTGCGGGACCCGTTCCTCGATTCGGCCATGAAGGGCGGCCTGCCGGTGACCAGGATGATCGACAACGGAGGCGTGAAGGTTTACGAAGTGGCGAGCCCGTTCTACCACGACAGGACCAGCGAGGGGCTGCTGCGCATAGGGTTGAAAACCGATCATTTCACTACGGCCCTCGACAAGCTGCGCAACCGGCTGCTCATGCTGACCGGTTTCATCGCTGTCGGAGGGCTCGTCCTGTTCAACCTCGTCATTGCCCGCAGGGACGAGGCAGCCGTCAGGGAGGCTTACCGCAGGGTACAGACCTTTTCATCGGCCATTCTTGAAAATATGGCCGATGCGGTCGTTACGGTCGATGCCGACGGAATCGTGACCCTGGTCAACCGGCCGGCGGAAGCGCTCTTCCGGATATCCTCAAATGATGTTCAGGGAAAACTGGCGCGGGAGGTGTTTTCCGGCTGCCCTGAATTGCTTTCCGGTATCAGGTCGGCACGGGAGAGTGCAACGTTCAGCCGCGAGTTCCCCATGAGCGCGGATGGCAGGGAGAGGACACTGGAAGGGAGCTTCAGCCTCATAGCCGGGAGCGGAGGGCGTGCGGACGGGGTGATCGCAGTGCTTCGCGACCTCACGGAACAGCGGGCGATGCGGCAGTTCATCGAACGGCAGGAAAAGCTCCGGGCAATGGGCGATCTCGCTTCGGGCGTTGCCCATGAGATTCGCAATCCGCTGAACGCTATCGGGATCCTTGCCCAGCGTCTCGATATCGAATTTTCGCCGACCGCCGACGAACCCGAATACCGGCACCTGGTCCGGACCGTGGTCTCCGAGGTCCAGCGCGTCAATACCATTATCCAGCGTTTCCTGAAATTCGGCCGTCCTCCACGGCTTGTCCCCGAAAAGACCGATCTCGACGATTTTGTCAGGAGTTACGCCGCCGTCCTGCAGTGCGAAGCCGAAAATAAAGGTGTCGGGTTCACGGTCGAGGCCGGGAGCAATGCGACGGTGATGATCGACAGGGAGCAGATGCAGCAGGTGCTGCTCAATATCGTCCGCAACGCCGTCGATGCCACCCCGAGAGGCGGAAGCATCACCATCAGCGCATACCTCCGAGCCGGAAAGGCGGTGGTCGCTATTGCCGATACCGGGTCCGGGATCGCGGAAGGGCAGCTTTCGGAAATCTTCAACCTGTATTTTACCACCAAGGAGGAGGGGTCCGGCATGGGCCTGAGCATCGCCAACCAGATCGTCCACGCCCACGGCGGCGTCATAGAGGTTGCGAGCCGGGAAGGCGGGGGGAGCGTGTTCAGCGTCGTGCTGCCCCCGGCATGAGCGCAGTTTTTCATAACGATGGAAATCAGCAGGCCTGTACGATGGATACTACCATACTTGTCGTCGAGGACGAGGTCGTTCAACTTGAAAGCATAGCGGGTTTTCTTGCCAAGCAGGGCTTCAGGGTGCTGAAATCCCAGCGCCCGCAGAAGGCGCTTGACATCGCCGCCCAGGAAGCTGTCGATATCGTGCTGACGGATTTCAGGATGCCGGAAATGACCGGGGTCGAACTGCTTTCGGCACTGAAAGCGCGCAACCCGGCTGTGGAGGTCATCATCATGACCGCCTTTGGAAGCGTGGAATCGGCTATCGAGGCCATGAAGCTCGGCGCGGCCGATTACATCACCAAGCCGGTCGACCTTCACCGGCTGCAGACGACGATCCGCAACAGCATCGAGCGCAACCGGCTCATCAGCGAAAACCGTCTTCTGAAGACCCAGCTTTCCGAACGCTTCGGCTTCAAAGGCATCGTTTCGCAATCCTCAGCCATGGCGCAGGTGATGAGCATCGCCGGCAGGGTGGCCGCCACCACCGCGACCGTTCTCATCACCGGAGAGACCGGCACCGGCAAGGAGCTTGTGGCGAAGGCCCTCCATTTTTCGAGCCCCCGGAGCGGAAACCCCTTTGTCGCGGTCAATTGCGCGGCGCTGCCGGAAACCCTGCTCGAAAGCGAGCTGTTCGGCCACGAGAAAGGGGCATTCACCGGTGCGGACAAGCTGCGCAGGGGACGGTTCGAGAGTGCGCAGGGCGGTACTCTGTTTATCGACGAAGTGGGGGAAATCCCGCTCTCCCTGCAGGTCAAACTGCTCAGGGTGCTGCAGGAGAAGACGTTCGAACGGGTCGGCAGCTCCGCTCCGCAGGCGGCCGATGTCAGGATCGTCGCCGCGACCAACCGCGACCTGGAGTCGATGGTTCGCGACGGTTCGTTCCGCGCCGATCTCTATTACCGGCTCAATGTCGTTTCCATCCGGATCCCGCCGCTGCGGGAGCGCCGCGACGATATTCCCCCGCTGGTCGATGCCTTTCTCAAACGGTTCAGCGCGGAGTACGGCAAGCCGGTCGAGGGGATTTCAAGGGAGGCTATGGATGCCTTGATGAAATACAGCTATCCAGGCAATGTCCGCGAACTTGAAAATATCGTGCAGCAGTCCGTCGTGCTTTCGCGTTCACCGGTCATCACCCGGGAGGACCTTCCCTTCAGGGTTTTCGATCCCTGCCCCGAGTGCGACACTCCGGAGGGGCTGCAGGGGAGTTTCACGGAAAAGGTCATGGCGTTCGAGCGGGAAATGATCCTTGGCGCCCTGGAGGAGGCGGGGAATGTCCAGACGAGGGCGGCGGAAATACTCGGCATCAGCGAACGGCACCTTCGCTACAAGCTGAAAAAATACGGGATGAAATGATCCCTGCACAGAGCCTGGCGGATTTTCAGGCAAGGCTCAAGGAGCGGTGAGGCAGGAAGGAATAAAAAAAGAGAGGCCCGGTTGAGTTTCCGGGCCTCTCTTTTTATTGATCAATTGAGCATTACTGCAGATCGATCGACCCTTTGGTCCTCTCCCTGCGGTTGTATTCCTTCTGGTTGTACTCATCCATGCAGCCGCTGTTCTTGCCTTCGATCAGCGAGCACTGAAGGTAGTCGACAATCTCGATGATGCAGGCCCTGATCGCCTTGCCGACCGGGGTGTTGTTGTACTGGCCGAGGTGGCCTCCGAACCCTCCCCGGTAGACGCCGACGCTGACGCCGCTGGATTTCGATGTGGCTTCGACTGTGCGGGCATCATAGATTTCGCCGGTGGTGACATCGATGACTTTCAGATCGACGGCAATGTATGCCTTGTCCTGCCTTCCGCCGACGCTGAACCCCCTGAAGGAGATTCCGCCGCCACCGCCGCTCGTGTTCTCTTCAAAAGCGGAAACGGTTGCCGCAACCAGGTATTTCGCGCCGGTGATTTTGCCGAGCCTGGACCTTGTTGCCGGATTGACCCTGCCCGAAGCGCCGAGGTTCTGTTCGGTGATGACGGCATCGAGCTCCTTGCGTTCGAGCACGCGGAAACTGTTGGTTGAAGCAAGTTCGGAAATGAGCATATCCTGCAGGTCGGTTCCGACGCCGCCTGACCACCATGCGGCGGAGGTGTTGTTGGTGAAGCGCAGGATGCCGAGACGGGGTTTTTCCGAGTAGCTCTGGGCATATCCCTGCGAGATCAGCGAGACACAAAGCAGGAAGAGGGAGAAGAGCAATACTTTAATTTTCATAATTGACCTCCGGATTGGTAGTGTTTGATTGGCAAGCTTTCGGGCACATTCCTTAAGGTATGACAGTTGAGAGGAAAACCAAAGAACCAAAGGATCGCCTCGACGGTTAACCGGCATTTTTCCAAGCCTTTACGTACTGCTGGAGCGCCAACCCGCGGTGAATACAGGCTCTTGTTCTAATTTGCAAAACAGGATTGATTTGGTCAAGTTTATTTGGAAAAAATCTG
>CAIYPU010000125.1 GCA_903928225.1 uncultured Chlorobiaceae bacterium | reverse complement strand
CTGCGGGTCATCGGAGCCATCACAAGACGGTTCCGCAGGGGTATCCTGCCTATTGAAGCCGGTGAGAAAAGTAACGACATGCTTGCGGTCAGTTTTGGCATTTCTTTGTTCCCGTCATCACGATAAACGTCTCGATTTCAGGAAAACACGGTTGAACTTCCACTCTGTAGGCTATAACAAAATACATTCCTCGAGGGTTCATGTGGCGGGTAGTCAGCGATGTTTTGTCTCAATGATCCAAAGAGCCATCCACAAGTACGACAGGAATGATTACGCTGAATAGAATGTTTTTTAAAGAATGATTTTCCCCCTTATGAACATCAGCATTCGATAAGTTCTTCAACCATGGAGGTTCTATGGCAGAACAACGGTTTTTACGAATGAGGAGGGTACTTTTTGCATTCCTCTTCTTTTTCGCATTTTCTTTTCCATTGGATGTATTTGCCCTGGGTGAAAATTCCGGCACGGTGAGATCGACCACGATCAGACTGCTCCGCACTGAAGGAACGACCGACATTCTCCGGGCAACCGTTATCGTCGACAGCAGCGCTGACGGTTGCGGGCCTTACGCCGTCAGCCTCTTTATGTCAAGAAACGGCGGTGAAAGTTATTCCGTCGGATCGGACAGAGGTACGGCAATGGGCCGTGATATGAACAGGGCGCATTCCGTAATGATAAGACAGAAACACCGGCCGGGGACTCGTTATGTCTTAACCGGTTACGTCGTCTGGGGGCCCGATGCGCAAATCCCCGTCCCCGAAGCGCGGTATGAAGTGCCGCCGGTCCCCCGCTGAACTATTTATGCTGTTGATTTTATCTTTTTCTGCCTGCAGATTCCGCAAGAAACTGCGGGCTTTTTTATTGCCCTTCTCATCGTAACAAGACAAAACAAAAGAAAAGGTGAACATCTATAAAGAGGCATGCTTAACTGTTATTCATATAAATCGTTATTATCATTCCAACATTTAACCTGAGAACTTGAAGAAACTGTAATGGCTTTTCCCGTTTTGGTACTGCTCGTGGTCTTTGGGTGCATTGCAGTCAGACAGGTTGGCAGTGTGCGCCTTTATATCTGGCAGGTGATGCTTTCAGGAGCCGCTGCCGTGCTTCTGACAGGGCACATCTCTCCCGGCGACGCAGTTCGTGCAATCGATGCGGACATAATGATCTTTCTCGTAGGTATGTTCGTGCTCGGACGTGCTCTCGAGGTGAGCGGCTGGCTCGCACATGCAGGCTACAACCTTTTCTGCCGTGCCTCAAACGCCTCCTCCCTGCTGCTGTTCATCGTAGCAGGGGCAGGCCTGCTTTCCGCCCTGCTGATGAACGATACGGTTGCCATCATCGGCACCCTGATCATGCTCCTGATCGCCATGAAAAGCAGGATGCAATACCCCTTTTCGACCTTCGCCGGATATCTGCTCTTCCCTACGCTCGTCAACCTCCTCATCACCCTTCTCTGGCTGCAATGGCGCTACCATGAACAATTCGGGCAGGATGTGCTCGTGCATGAACAGGGAGCACTGCTTGACCGGGATCTCGGAAAGCTTTCGGAAATGGGGCTGCTGGCTGTTGTCGCTTTGATTGCAGTCAAAGCATTGTTTTCGATGATCGGAACGGATACCGGTTTTCCCCTGACATGGATTGCCCTTGCAGGAATGCTCCCTGTGCTGGCCCTTAGTCCGCGCAGGCTGGAAATCGTCAAAGGAATCGACTGGCAGACGCTCGTATTCTTTGCCTCGATGTTCTTGCTCATGCAGAGTGTATGGCAAAGCGGATTTTTCCAGGAAATCCTTATAAGAAGCGGGACCGATATCACCACACTCCCGGCTGTCATGACGATCGGCATTATCCTCAGCCAACTTGTCTCGAACGTGCCTCTCGTTGCACTCTATCTCCCCCTGCTCGCAGGATCGGGCATAAAAACGTATGCAGCGCTTGCTGCGGCCTCGACCATAGCCGGAAACGTCCTTATCACCGGAGCGGCCAGCAGGCCGAAAACCGAGGCGAACACCTTTCCTTTATCGAATTTGCGCTTGCAGGTATTCCACTGACGATCGTGAACGCACTCATTTATTGGGTCTGGTTCAGCATTATGCAGTAGATATCCGCATTGTACAGATAATGCAAATTATGCACTCTATACACATACCCAACACAGGACTTATAAGACAGATGGGACGGATAAGTTCAATTACGCATCGGTCACGCCTTTCGTTCAATCCCTTATCCTCAAAATCCCTCCCTTCCCCTGTGAATCGCCGGCCTGTTCTATGAACCCTTCGCGAACCAGACCGGCAACAATCTCTTCAATTCCCCAGGGACAGGAGCCGTATTTCTCTCCCATCTCATCGAGGCTCATGTACCCGACAGCAAGAAGATCCTTCAGGAGCCTGCCGCGGTACCAGCGTTTCGAACCCTGAAATTTCGATTGCCTGGAGAGTGGCCTGATCCCCGTTTTCCTGCTGGTAAGATGCTGGGCGCCATAATCCATCAGGGCATTGTGCCACTGGCGGCTTTGCCCTTTCGGCAGAAGCAGTTCCGCAATTTCCTGTATTTCGGCTTTTGAGATGGTCTCCGGAAAAGCGAATTCGTGAATGATGATGCGCCTGATGTTTGTATCGACCGCAGCAACATCGAGATTGTCTGCAAAAACAGGAATGGAACGGGACGTATACTCTCCGATACCAGGCAGGGACTTCAGTTCCATAGGGTCAATGGGCACAACTCCACCGTAACGCTCCATTATAGCTTTTGCACAGGTCTGCAACCTGAGCCCCCGGGAATTGTAACCCAGGCCGTTCCAAATCTCGAGTACATCCCTCTTTGAAGCGGAAGAAAGCGAGCAGATATCGGGAAAGCGCTCCATCCACCCGACGAACTTCACTTTCACCCTTTCAGCCTGAGTCTGCTGCAGCATGATCTCGCTCACCAGAACCGCATACCGGTCCGTTGTCTCCCTCCAGGGAAAAGATCGGCAGTTTTCACGGTAGTAATCAAAGACTTTCTCCCTGAAGAGCTTCACGGTTTCTTCCGCAAGGGTTTCATGCAGGACAGGGATGGTCATGAACGCAACAGGTTCTTATTGATGAATCAATGCCGGCAATGGACAGCGGATGGTCGATCTGTATACGATAGCATGTTTCCGGCAAAAGGCAAACCTCTTGTCCGGCGCTGCCGGACTTCTTGACCAAGAAAATGCAAAAGATGATATTTTTACTTTTTTATATTCATTTATTTACGTTTTTTTTAATTTTTCCGGACAATAAATGAACCGGAGGAAAAACGATGCTTGATTCTTTATTCAGTTCATCGGTGCTCTATGCAATGTTTTTTGGAGGGCTGATACTGTATTTTCTGCCGACGCTTATCGAGGTCCTTCGCGGTCACCCGCAGAAAGTGCCGATTTTCATACTTGACCTGCTGGCTGGCTGGACAATGGTGGGCTGGGTCGTGGCAATCGTGTGGTCTTGCACGAAATTCGAAGGAAACGCCAGGGCATCTGTGCCTCCTGTTTCGAAAAGCTGAAAGGAAAGGAAAACCCGGCAGCAGATTTGTTTTGCCGGGCTTTCTCCGATGCTGGTTACTGAGCGTTTTCTGTCTTGCGCTCTTTGACTTTCAGCGCTGCCTTGCCGGTACGCTTGCGCAGGTAGAAGAGTTTAGCCCTTCTTGCCTTGCCGCGTTTCAGAACTGTCACGCTTTCGATGTTCGGTGAGTTGACCGGGATAATCCTCTCGACGCCTACGCCGTGAGAGATCTTGCGGACCGTGATGGTTTTCGAACTGCCTTCTCCCCTGTCGCCAATGACGATGCCTTCGAATGCCTGAAGCCTTTCCTTCTCGCCTTCGATAACCTTCAACTGTATCCTGAGCGTATCACCGGGGTTGATCTCCGGAAAATCCACCGTTGTCTGGGTTGCTTCAACCAGCTTGATTAACTTATCCATTGTATTCGACTATTTACGTTATTTTTTCCTCAATTCATCCAAAAACTCCTGATCGAGAAGGTCAGGCCTCAGCGCTTTCGTCTTCTCAAGGGCATTCTCATGCCGCCACTGTTCAATGTTCCGGTGGTGGCCGGAAAGAAGCACGTCCGGAACGCCCAAACCCCTGAATTCCGCCGGCCTTGTGTAATATGCACAATCCAGCAGTCCTTCCTGGAACGAATCGCTCAACGCCGACTCGCTGTCCCCCAACACTCCGGGAATCAGTCTTACCAGTGCATCCATGAGGAAAAGAGACGGTATCTCGCCGCCGGACACCACAACGTCGCCGATAGAAATTTCCATCGTGACAAGCGTGTCCCTGATCCTCTGGTCAATCCCCTTGTAATGACCGCACAGCAAAATGAGATTTTTCAACCTCGACAGCCTGTTCGCCATGGTCTGGTCGAACCGTTTGCCGTCGGGAGAAAGAAAAATCACCTCGTCATAATCGCGCTCCGCTTTCAGTGCCTCGATACAGGCAAAAACCGGTTCAGGCCGGAAAACCATGCCCGCCCCGCCACCGAAAGGCGCATCATCGACCTGCTTGTACTTCCCCAGACCGTAGTCGTGAAGGTTGTGGATATGAATTTCCGCAAGTCCCTTCCCCCGGGCGATACTGAGCAGACCGTTATCAAGCGTCGAGGAGAAAAAATCCGGGATTACCGATATCACGTCAATCCTGAGCATTTCCAGTGTCCTCTACAAAAATTCATCGAAACGCGGCACAACCATATACCTTCCTTCGACGCTGAATTCATCGATAAACTCTTCAAGAGCAGGTATAAGGACCTTTTTCATTCCTGTCTGGACTTCGTATACATCATGGGCAGGCATGCCAATGACGCCAGTGACGGTCCCGGCTTCGGAACGGTTGCGGTCAAGCACCTTCATTCCTACAAGATCGTGTATGTATGCCCGCCCTTCCGGCTGCGGTACAAGTTCAGCTTCTTCAATGAACAATTTCCATCCCGCCAGCTTTTCGGCCTCTTCGAGGGTATCGATACCCTTGAACATCAGCCAGGCGAACCCGCCTGATACCACCGCTTTTCTGACTTGCAGACGGACGGCGTTTTCGGCCGTCCTGCCTGCGTAATATGTTTTCCGGGAAAGGAAGGTTTCCGGAAAATCGGTGACAATATCGACTTTCACCTCACCCAGCAAACCTCTCGGTTTGAGAATGACCCCCGTAACGTACAGCTCCAATCCCGTTCCGCAGCAAAAAGATTAACCTTCTGCGCCGGCTTCTTTCGATTCGGCCGCTTTTTTGGCCTGGCGGCGGCGCGATTTCAGGGTAAGGCGTTTTTTGCGTTTTTCACCCTGGCGATCCTGCCATTTTGCCATCTCCGCCGTAATTTCCTCTTCGCTGCGGCCAAGTTTCTTGAGCCTCAGCTCGTAAAGCAGGCCGGTCGTCTGGATAAGGCTGCGCACGGTCTCGGTCGGCTGTGCACCGGTCTGCATCCAGTATGCGGCTCTTTCCCTGTTGATGGTGACGGCATGCGGTTTAGCCGTCGGCTGGTAGTGGCCGATAACTTCAAGGAATTTTCCATCCCTCGGTGCACGCGAGTCCGCTGCAACAATCTGGTATACCGGCAATTTTTTCCTTCCAGCCCTTCTCAGTCTGATCTTTACCAAAGCTAAAGTAGTTTAGTTGTTGTTGTCTTTTAACCGTAAATCTATCGTTTTAAAAACTTGTCGAGCGCAAGGTTCTGCGCAGTGATTTTTCTTCCCGTCTGCGACATCTTGGAAACAGAGCGCATCATCTTCTTCATTTCACCGAACTGCTTGAGCAGGAGGTTAACTTCCTGGACCCTGGTGCCGCTTCCTTTTGCGATACGCTGGCGCCGGCTTCCGTTGATGATCTCCGGATTCAGTTTTTCCTGTTTCGTCATGGAACTGATCATGGCTTCGATCGGTTTGAAATCGAGGTTTTCAAGCTCCTGTTTCGGCACCATCTTGTTCAGGCCGGGAACCATTTCGACGAGCTTCGAGATGGAACCCATTTTCTTTATCTGCTGGAGCTGATCGTAGAAATCGTTGAGGTCGAACTCGTTTTTCATCATTTTTTTCTGCATCTCGAGCGTTTTCTCGAGATCCAGGCTCTCCTGCGCCTTTTCAACGAAACTGACGATATCACCCATACCGAGGATCCTCTGGGCCATACGGTCGGGATAGAACTGGTCGAGGTCGTCAACTTTTTCACCCACGCTCATGAACTTTATGGGCTTCTCGACAACCTGGCGGATAGAGAGCGCAGCGCCACCCCTTGCGTCGCCGTCGAGCTTGGTCAGCACGACACCGTCAAAATCGAGGCGGTCGTTGAATACTTTTGCGGTGTTGACGGCTTCCTGGCCCATCATGGAGTCAACCACGAAGAGCAGTTCATCAGGAGAGAGCGCATGCTTGAGCGCTTCGGCCTCGGCCATCATCTGCTCGTCGATCTGGAGACGACCTGCGGTATCGACGATAACGACATCATGTGCGGCAGAACGTGCGGCATCGAGGCCCTGGAGCGCAGCCTTCATGGCATCCTGCTCCGCTATGGAATAGACGGGCACCTCGACCTGTTCACCGAGCACCCTGAGCTGATCGACAGCAGCGGGACGGTATACGTCCGCTGCGACAAGCATCGGATTTTTACCGCTCTTTTTCAGACGCTTGGCCAGCTTGGCACAGAAGGTGGTCTTTCCTGATCCCTGAAGGCCTGCAACCATGATGACCGCCGGGAGTTTCTTCGCAGAAAGGTTCAGCGGTTTCTGCTCTCCGCCCATGAGCTCGGTCAGGTCGTCATAGACGATCTTGACAATCATCTGGGCAGGTGAGACACTCTTGATGACCTCTTCACCAAGCGATTTCTCCCTGATGTCCTCGATGAGCTTCTTGGCAACCTTGTTGTTCACGTCGGCTGCGAGGAGGGCCCTCTTGATATCGCGCATGGCGATACCGATATTGATTTCGTTGATGGTAGCCTGACCTGCAAGTTTCTTGAAGGTTGCTTCCAGTTTATCACTTAGACTGTCAAACATCGGTTCCGGCTTTTTCAGATAAAGCTTAAAAATGATT